>DQAM01000225.1 GCA_003523545.1 Dysgonomonas sp. | reverse complement strand
GCACCCTTGCCCGAAGATATGACCGCCCTTGTAAACAAATGGCGCGGATATATCGTAAACCGGGAAATGCAGTAGTAAAAATAAGAGAACTGATAATAAAGATAAGATCCATGAAAAAGAATATAGCTGTCATATGGGGCGGTTATTCTTCTGAAAAAGTTGTTTCGGAAAAAAGCATGAATGATATCTTTTCATTCATGGACAAAGACCGCTATAATGTATATAAAGTAAAAATAGATAAATCGGAGTGGAGCGCAGATATCGAAGGTGAAATATATCCGGTTGATAAGAATGATTTCAGCATAAAAGCTGGTAATCAAAAGATAAAGATCGATTTTGCATATATTACCATACATGGGACTCCGGGAGAAGACGGGCGCCTGCAAGGCTACTTCGATATGCTCGGAATACCTTATTCTTCGTGCGGGTTTATGGCATCTGCACTCACATTTAATAAATTCTTCTGTACTAACTATCTGAAAAATTTCGGAATAAATGTTGCTAAATCTATATATATTACAAAAGACACAAAATACAATGTGGAATATATAGCAGAAGAACTAAAATTCCCTATTTTTATAAAACCGAATACGGGGGGGTCGAGTTTTGCTACGACAAAAGTAAAATCGGCTGATAAAATACAGGAGGCAATAGATACCGCCTTTTCGGAGGGCCCCGATGTCATTGTAGAAAGCTTCATAAGCGGGCGGGAAGTAACCTGCGGCTGTTATAAGACAAAAGATAAGGCCGTAATACTCCCGATAACCGAGGTGGTTACCCAGAATGAGTTTTTTGACTATGATGCAAAATATAAAGGACAGGTGGAAGAGATAACCCCTGCGGATCTGCCTGGTGAAATAACTGTTGAGATTGGGCGTTTAACTTCATGTATTTACGATCTGGTTGGAGCAAAAGGCTTGATAAGGGTAGACTTTATTATAACTGCTGAGGGAGTGCCTTTCCTTCTCGAAGTGAATACTACACCCGGGATGACCTCCACCAGTTTTATACCCCAGCAGGTAAGGGCGGCAGGATTAAGCATGACCGATGTCCTTACGGAAATAATTGAAAACGAATACGAAAAAATACATACGGATCTATGACAGATGATAAATTTAATGATATTGCCCCCATTGAGGATAAAGACGTCAGGCAGACTATACAGGATTTGCTTGTCGATCCGGGATTCATACATGCCGTAAAATATATAATGCCTGATATCGACTGGGACGAATTTTCGGCAGAAATGTCGAGATATAATACCAAGTTTGATTTCCAGAACCAGATGATAGCTCCTACAGTATGGGGCATTGCCCGCAGCACGTCTTCTTCTCTGACGAGTTCGGGATGGGATAACTACAAGGATGGAAAATCCCACCTTGTTATATCCAACCACCGTGATATAGTACTCGACGCGGGGTTACTCAATATTTTGCTCGATGAGAAAAAACTACCTACTACCGGAATAGCTATTGGCGATAATCTGCTGATACACCCGTGGATTGAGAAATTGGTCCGCCTGAACAAAAGTTTCCTTGTAAAAAGAGGAGTTTCGGTACGTCAGATGCTCGAAGTATCCGCTCATATGTCGGAATATATCCACTATACTATCAACCAGAAGAATGAATCGGTATGGCTGGCACAACGCGAGGGACGAGCAAAAGATGCGAATGACAGGACGCAGGAAAGCCTTCTAAAGATGCTCGCGCTCGCTCCGAAAGGCGGTAATTTCCTCGATCATATCAAGGAGCTGAACGTATTACCGTTGTCTATCTCTTATGAGTATGATCCGTGCGATTATCTCAAAGCTATGGAATTCCAGCAGAAAAGAGATAATCCTGAGTTTAAGAAATCCCAAAGAGACGACCTGCTGAATATGGAAATCGGACTGCTGGGCTTCAAGGGGAATATTCATTTTCGTTTCGGCAAAGACATTACCGGCCGGCTCGATGACCTTTATTCTCTCGACAGGAAAGAACAGCCAGGTGCTGTCGCCCGTCTGATAGATAAGGAGATTCATACTAACTATGAGATATTTCCATGTAATTATATTGCATACGATAAACTGGAAGGTGCCGGAAGATTTAGGGATAAATATACGGATAAGCAGGTAGAAGACTTTAATACTTATCTGAATAAGCAGATGCAGAAGATAGACTTGGAAAATAAAGATGAGGAATTCTTATTGAATAAATTACTGGTAATGTATTCGAATACCCTGAGAAATCATCTTGCAGCTGCGCAAAGTTAAAATAGATTTTACATAAAACAATTTTTAACTTTATAGCTTGACTTCCGGTCGTTTTTAGTTAGTTTTGCAGGTGAAAACTCCTCTAAAACGAGATGAATATGAATCGATTATCCGCATTTATTTTTACGTTTATTTTTGTGCTCACTGTACAAAACGGTTTATTCGCGCAGAAACTTATACAGAACGAAGGTTTTTTTAATATACCTGTCTCGCAAGGCAGAGCCATCTTGATGAAAGAGATACCGCTTGCCTATCCGGGCGAAACGCAGGCTAATTATAACAGGCTCAAAACATGGGTGAAAGATAATTATACGACAGACCTGCTCAACTCTGGTATCAAGTATGATAATCAGGCTGATGCCGTGTATGTTAAATCCCGTGTAGATTTGCTTCTCCCTTTGTTGAATAGCGGGGAGCTGGAAGCAAAGGCTGTGATGAGGTATAAGATGGATATGTTCATAGAAAAAGGGAAGTGTGTAGTACTCATATCTGATATCTCTTACAAGAT
>DQAM01000124.1 GCA_003523545.1 Dysgonomonas sp. | reverse complement strand
CTTCCGATCTTGTTGATCAGGAGGTTCCACTCTACGTCGATATTTCCGAAAGATTTATCATAAGCCGTAAAAAAGTTGGCATCTGTTACGATCTTTACATTTTCCATTACTTCTTTTTCAGCTTTCGCCTTCAGATAAGTACCGAATTCCGCACGGAATTTATCGCCCGGATCTACTCCAAATGCTCCTTCATCAGACAATTTATCATCCCTTACGAAAGTGAATTTCCCGGCTAAAGGAGAAAAATATGCAGAATAAAATTTCCCTTCTGGTTTGTATTCTATACCCACAGAAACATTGGAGTAGGCTGGAGCCATAAACTTGGAAATATAGTTTTCCCGGTCAGGGTAATTATAGCCTTTGTAGAACTGGGTCTTAAAATCAGCCATTGCTGAATAATACCAAATATTATCGGTTGTATAGCCAAGTTGAGTACCCAGCTCGAGACGGTCAGACGATTTCCGGGTTCCGTCACCACTTGTTTTTGTCAAACCATACTCCGTAACAAGGGTATTCTGCCACAACCAATGGCTTTTCTTATAATCCAGCTTGGCATTCAGGAAAACAGTACCCGCCATGGCATTATCCCCACCGGCAGACCAGTTGGTAAGTGAGGTCTGTGTAAAATTGATGCCTGCGCTCCCGCTCAAATCCCATGTTTTTGTTTCTATCTGTGGTATTTCCGTCTGCGCATGTAAACTGATTATTGAAAATAATGAAAGTGTAATGATAATAATTCTCCTCATATCTCTAATTCTTTATTAATTTATATATTTTGACAATTGTAACATTATTTATAAGCCGTTTGTTCATTTTTAGATTTTTTACAGTTTGAAATACAACCAAACAAATCTTTAATATGCTACCAAATAAGTCTCATAATAGTAATTTAGTTATATTTGCATACCTTTTCACAATAGTAAAAGAATTAACAAAAGTATCTAAATATATGTCAGACGATAAAAAGATTATTTTTTCAATGATCGGGGTAAATAAGATATTCCCCCCTCAGAAACAAGTATTAAAAAATATTTACCTGTCCTTTTTTTATGGGGCTAAGATAGGCATCATCGGTCTCAACGGATCAGGTAAATCTACTCTTTTAAAAATAATTGCCGGAATCGATAAAGAATACCAGGGAGATATAGTTTCGGATAAAGGTTACAGCGTAGGTTATCTTGAACAAGATCCTAAACTCGATCCTGCGAAAACCGTAAAAGAGATTGTACAGGAAGGCGTACAGCCTATTATCGACCTGCTGAACGAATATGAAGAAATAAACCAGAAATTCGGACTGCCCGAATATTATGAAGATGCGGACAAAATGGATTCCCTATTTGCCCGTCAGGCCGAATTGCAGGACAAAATAGATGCAGCCGATGCCTGGAATCTGGATAATAAACTGGAACGCGCCATGGATGCTTTACGCTGCCCGCCAGAAGATGAACTGACTGAACATCTTTCGGGTGGAGAGAAACGCCGTGTGGCTCTCTGCCGTCTTTTACTGCAACAACCTGATGTATTGCTGCTCGATGAGCCGACCAACCATCTCGATGCCGAATCTATCGACTGGCTGGAACAGCATCTTCAACAATATGCCGGTACGGTGATCTGTATCACACACGACCGTTATTTCCTCGACCATGTTGCGGGATGGATTCTCGAACTCGACAGAGGTGAAGGAATTCCGTGGAAAGGCAATTATACTTCTTGGCTCGAGCAGAAAACTAAACGGATGGAACAGGAAGAAAAGCAGGCCAGCAAACGCCGTAAAACCCTCGAACGCGAGCTGGACTGGGTAAGGATGGCGCCGAAAGCACGCCAGGCAAAAGGTAAAGCCCGTCTTAATTCATACGAAAAGTTACTGAATGAAGATCAAAGGGAAAGAGAAGAAAAACTTGAAATATTCATTCCCAACGGTCCCCGCCTTGGAAATAAAGTAATCGAAGCGCACCATGTAGCCAAAGCATACGGAGACAAATTACTTTTCGATGATCTTAATTTTACACTTCCGCCTAACGGCATTGTAGGTGTAATTGGTCCCAACGGTGCGGGAAAAACGACTCTCTTCCGATTGATACAGGGAATGGAAACAGCGGACAAAGGTACATTCGAAGTAGGCGAAACCGTAAAAACAGCTTACGTCGATCAGGCGCACGAAGATATTGATCCTAACAAAACAGTATATCAGGTGGTATCTGACGGTGCAGACTTCATCAGAGTAGGCGGAAAAGAAATCAATTCACGTGCATATCTGTCCCGTTTCAATTTCTCGGGAGCCGATCAGGAAAAGCTTTGCGGGGTACTTTCAGGAGGTGAGCGCAACCGTCTCCACCTTGCATTAACGTTAAAAGCCGAAGCAAATGTTCTCTTACTCGATGAACCAACCAACGATATAGACGTTAATACTTTACGGGCTTTGGAAGAAGGTCTGGAAAACTTTGCCGGCTGTGCTGTTGTAATTTCGCACGACCGTTGGTTTCTCGACCGTATTTGTACTCACATACTGTCCTTTGAAGGCAACTCGGAAGTTTTCTATTTCGAAGGATCATACAGTGAATATGAAGAAAATAAGAAAGCCCGTCTGGGTAATGTAGAACCTAAAAGAGTACGTTACCGCAAGTTAATAGATTAAAAGA
>DQAM01000410.1:1556-4818 GCA_003523545.1 Dysgonomonas sp. | reverse complement strand
CCGATCTTTTCTTTCGGAGCGAGTTCGTTCTTTATCTTTTCGGCTATTTCCTGTAAATTATTTTTCTGCATGGGATTTACTGTTTTCTTTTCAGCATGAACACTAATAGAACAACCTATTAAGAAAATTGTTAGAAGAAAACAATATATGCCGTATGATGTCATTTTCATAATATAAGGAAATGATGTCAGGTAGATAATCTAAGATATTCCAATGCTTTTTCCATGTCTTCGGGAGTATCGATACCGATAGTCTCCACATCAGTTAATCCTACTTTAATTTTATAGCCGTTTTCTATCCAGCGTAGTTGTTCTAAAGATTCGGCTAATTCGAGTGAAGATTGGGGAAGCCGGGTAATTTCATTTAATATATCTGCTCTGTAAGCATACATTCCTATATGCTTGTAAAAAGTATGTTTATCTAGCCATTCGGTATGATGTGCATCACGTATATAAGGAATAATGGAACGGCTGAAATAAATGGCTTCACTGTTTTTATTTAAGACTACTTTTGGAGAATTAGAATTGAATAAAGCATCGAAACCGTCTTCTTTCTTGAACGGTTTTACCAATGTTGCCAATTGTACCTCTTTGCTATCAAAGCAGTTCATTAAAGTCTCTATCTGCCCGGGTTGTATAAAAGGTTCGTCGCCCTGCACATTTATGATAACATCAAAATCTTTATTTATCTTAATGTAAGCTTCATTACATCTGTCCGTACCACTTCTATGCTGGGAAGAAGTCATCACTGCATTGCCTCCGAAAGATTCGACAGTCTGAAATATCCTCTCATCGTCTGTGGCTACCCATACTTCGTCCAATACTTTCTGCACTTGTTCATAAACACGCTGTATCATGGGTTTACCTGCCATATCGGCAAGGGGTTTCCCCGGGAAACGTGTCGATTGATATCGTGCGGGGATAATTACTATATATTTCATATTTTGTTTATTCCTTAATTTCCACAACATAAAGTTGTGAGTTTTCATATTTGGTCACCTTTATGGCTTTGCCCTTATCGATAAAGCTTTGTAAGGCTACAGCATCGTAATATTCTTTATCGATAATTACTTTACCAGCGGGACGAAGTATAGTAGCCGTAATTCCGATTTTGCCTATCAACAATTTTTGTTCCGACGGAACAGAGATATATCCCTCTTGGTCTGAGTTTAAAGCAACATTCCTCAAAATGCTGTTTTGCTTTCCTATTCTGCTGAGCAGAAATACAATGAGAACAAAAGACAACGTAATTCCCAAAGTAACCGTTAATACCGAATTGACCAGATAATCGGTTGAAACGCCTTCAAAGCTGAAATTGACATTCCCTACAAGGCTAAGGAACAATCCGATTACAACCAACGTAATACCGCTGATTCCAGCCACCCCGAATCCCGGAATGACAAATATCTCAAACGCTATCAGTATCAACCCGACAACGAAAATAAGTATTTCCCAGTTTTGTGCGTAGCCGTCCATATACAGCGGTGTAAAATAAAGGATGCCAGCCGTAATGGCAACCGCAGCAGGAACACCTATTCCGGGCGTTTTCAATTCTATATAAATACCTCCGAATATTACCATAATAAGGATACTCTGCACCAGACCGTGCGTCAGAAAGTCTTTAATTTTATCGAAGGTGGTGGGGTTATAAGTTTCGATGGTATAGTTGTTCAACTGCATGTATTTTACGGCAATTTCCTGCACATTTTCAGCAATGCCCTCGCAATATCTGACTTGCATAGCCTCGGAAGCGGTAAGAGTCAGTACTTTAGACGTATCGGGAAGAATATCTACTTTTACCCTTTCATCGACCATTGCTTCAGCAATAATAGGGTCTCGTTTCCATTTATAAACGGTATCGCCATTGGCCTGAACGATCGTATCTTTACCGTGGCTTTCGGCCGTGGAGCGAATAAGCGAACGCATGTAAGACTGGTATTTGTCGGGAGCTTTTTCGCCCGTCATGTCCACAACAGTAGCCGCGCCTATATTGGCTCCGTTGCGCATGTATATCCTGTCGCAGGCAATGGCAATCAATTCTCCTGCCGATGCCGCATTGTTATTGATAAAGGCATAAACGGGTATTTTGCTGTTTAAAATGGCTGTCCGCATCGAATCAGCATCAAGAACTTTTCCTCCGTAGGTGTTCATTTCCAGAAGGATGTAATCTGCATTCTTTTGACTAGCATGATGTAAACCATTTTGCAGATGATGCCACGAAGCGCTTCCTATTTCCTGCTTTATGTTAATTTTATATATCAGCTTAGTGCTGTCGTTTGCCATTCCTGACAAATAACAGAAAAGAGATAAGAATAAAAATAAAATTACCTTTTTCATACGGCTAGATTGTATCTAAACAAAGGTAATTAAATTTAGATAAAATATTATTTTTTGTTAGATTTTCCCTTCTTGCTTCATTTTATTGTATTCATCTACAGCTATGCAGAGTTCATTGTACCATGCTTCTCCGAACTTACGGATAAGCGGTTCTTTAAGAAACTGATAAATCTTTAAACCCTCTTTGTTACCCAACGATACAGCAGGCTTACACACTCTCCAACGATGATAGTTGACAGCCGTAAAGTCTTTATATTCTTCGAGCCGGATAGGGTAGAGGTGGCAAGAAATCGGTTTGTAGAAATCGGTCTTACCTTCTTTGTAGGCTTTTTCGATAGCGCATTTGCAAATGCCGTCGCCGTCATAATAAGTAAAAACGCAATCTTCTCCATTGATAATTGAAGTAACCATATCTCCGTCCCTGTCTTTGTAGGCCACCCCCTGTTTTTTTATCAGAGCCTGTGCTTCGGGCGACAAATCGTCCCAGATAACAGGCAATATCTTTTCTATAATTTCTACTTCTTCATTCTCAAGGGGCGCTCCCGATTCTCCTTCTACACAGCACGAACCTTTACACGCGCAAAGATTACACAAGAAGTTCTCTTCTATGATGTCTAATGCCACAATGGCATTATCTATTTGTATCATTCCTATTGTTTTGATTTGAGACTGCAAAGGTAACGAAAAATCAGTTAACAGTGGTCAGATATCGGTTAACAGGCCGTCTATCTTAAAATAAACCCTATTATAAATAAAAAAGTTATTTTGCAATAGCAGAGACAGAATGTGAGGTTATATATTTTCAGTAACTTTGTTCCAAAGAAATAAAAAGAATGAAAGTTGACGTTTGTTTTTCACCCATATTATATCCCTATTACAAAGATAATAAAGATACTATCGTAGTTGTAGTGGATGTTTTCAGGGCT
>DQAM01000410.1:0-1447 GCA_003523545.1 Dysgonomonas sp. | reverse complement strand
CTGCAGAAGCTAAAGTATATCACGATAAAGGTTATCTTGTGGGCGGTGAAAAGAATATGATTCGTTTCGAGTTCGGGGATTTTGGAAATTCTCCTTCCGATTATACAAGGGATAAAGTCGATGGTAAGGATATTGTAATATCTACTACCAACGGAACACATGCTATCGATATGGCTTCGGATGCTTCCTGTTTGCTGATAGGTTCTTTTTCGAACCTTTCCTCTATTGCCGGTTTTTGCATGGGACAGAAAAAAGATGTTCTTGTACTTTGTGCCGGATGGCAGGATAAGTTCAATCTGGAAGATAGTTTGTTCGGAGGGGCTCTTGCAGATATGCTGGTAGAAAAAGGCGGATACAATGCGAATTTCGATGCTGTGAGTGCTGCCGTTTCTATGTGGAAAGAAGCCCAAAAAGATATGATGACTTATATTAAAAGAAGTGAACATATGAAAAGGCTCGAACAACATGGGCTTCTGGACGTTGTAGAATTTTGTTTAGAGCCCGATACGGTAAACGTTTTACCTGTATACGATAAGAAAACAGGTAAAATAACGTTGCAATAATTATCTATAAATAACTAAGATTATTTATCTTTGAGAAAACAGAATTAGTAAGCAAAATATAAACTAAACAAATATATGGTATTCAGATTTTTAATGTTATCGGACGAGGTCGACGATTTCAGAAGGGAAATCCAGATAGACTCGGATGCAACATTTTATGATTTGCACAAAGCAATTATTTCGTCTGTGAATTATCAGGACGGGGAAATGACTTCATTTTTCCTTTGTAGTGACGACTGGGAAAAAGAAACGGAAATCACTCTGACCGAAATGGATACGAGTTCGGAAGAAGATTCCTATATAATGGCAGATTCGGTATTGAACGATTTTCTGGAAGACGAAAAACAAAAGCTGATGTATGTATTCGATTACCTTACCGAACGCGCATTCTTTATGGAATTGCGGGAAATCATTACCGGAAAGGATTTGGATGCGCCTGTAGTAACACGTTCGGAAGGAGAAGCACCGGCGCAGTTTATTGATTTTAATGATTTTGATAATACAGCTAGTACTGTAGATGTAGGCGAAAATTTCTACGGTGACGAAGGATACGATTTAGACGAATTGGATGCCGAAGGCTTTGACGGTCTGGATAACGACCTGCCATTGCCCGACGATGAAAATTTCTAATGAAAAAAGTTCTTGTACTATTAGGACCGACAGGCGTCGGCAAAACAGAAATAAGCGTGAGTCTGGCTGAATATTGGGGATGCCCCATTATCTCGGCGGACTCACGTCAGTTATATAAAGGGCTTGTGGTTGGTACAGCCTCACCCACAAAGGAGCAATTGGCACGTGCTCCCCACCACATGGTGGGCATGCTAGACGTGAGAGATTATTATAGTGCCAGCGAATTTGAGACACAGGCTTTACACCTTATCGAA
>DQAM01000256.1 GCA_003523545.1 Dysgonomonas sp. | reverse complement strand
TTATTAAAAACAAAAGAGATTGATGCGGATTTCACATCAATCTCTTTATTATATAAGAATAAAATAAATTTATTTTATAGCATCAAGCAACTGAACTGCAACAGAGTTATTTGGATCTACAGCTAATAATTTTTCACTGTAATTTCTAATCTGTTCTTTATCACTGTCACTTTTTGATTTATCCCATGAAAGATAATAATAATAGCTCATATATCGGTATGCTTCTATAATTTCACTTCCCAGATCTCCTTTAGCCTCCAATATCTCAATCACTTTTTCATAATAAGGCTTTGCCAATCCTTCCGTTGTTTCAGGGTCCAAAGCAGCATTAGCACGGGCTCTCCAGAAATATCCCAGGTATGTATCGGGAATACGTTCCGAAACTGTTGAAAACGCCTTATCAGCTTGCAAAAGATAGTTTTTACCTACTACAGCCGCATCAACTAAAGTAGAATCTCTCTGGGCATTTGTTCCTGCAATATAGGCATAACGACCCAGATTGAAAAAATCTGTAGCTTCTAACAATTCCTGATCTGCATTGTCTACGTATTGTTGATAATATTTAGCAGCATCTCCGTATTGACCGCCGTCAGCACATGCTACAGCTATTTCTTTATATACAGTAGATTTAGAAGGATCAAGTTTTATTGCAAGATCGTATTGTTCCAAAGCTTTATCCAACTGATCATTTTTACTTAACAGTTCTCCGTAAGTCATGTGATCCTGTACGATATATTCGCTTTCTCCCCTGTCTAGTGAGAAGAATTTATGAGCAGCGGCTAAACCGTTTGTATAATCTTTAGATTGTAAGTAGCTATACATTAAAAGACGGTTTAAGACAAAGTTATTAGGATCTTTAGCTATACCTTCATTAATGAGTCTTTTAGCTTCGTCATACTGTTCGGTAAAATACAACGATGCTGCATAACGAGTCAAATCCTGAATATCATATGCACCCTGAGCGAAATATTTCTGATAAGCATCGATAGCCTTACGGTATTGACCATTATTCTTGTAATACATATCACCCAGCATCTTATAAGCAAGAGTATAATTAGGATTAAGCTCAATTGCCTTGATCAGCATTTCTTCTGCTACGGTTGGGTTAACTGTTTCATAAACCTGGGCAGTTTTAATATAGGCTACTGTATAGTTAGGATCGAAATTGATCGCCTGTGCATACATACCGGCAGCAGCTCCCGGATCTTTTTTAAGATCTCCTTCAAGAATATAAATCAGTGGTGATTTTTTATTTGCTTTTCTGGCTTCTTCTAAAGCCTTATCACCTTTATCCTTCAAATTATTATCATAATATGCTTCAGCGATAGCTACCAATACGGCAACATCTTTTTTATCTTTCTTTTTTGCAATATTAAATTGATCTTCCGCGGCTTTGGTATTGCCAGCTTTAAGATCGAGCTTGCCCAGACCTACATTATTGAGCACATAATCGCCCGAAGCTGCTAATCCTTTTTCATAATAGCTTTTCGCTTCTGCTGTCTTACCTTCTTTATAGGCTATTTCGCCAAGATAATAGTTAGACTCTGCAGGAGACTGTCCGACTTGTTTCTCGAAAATCTCTTTCGCGACTTTCAATTCTCCTGTCTTTAAATAATCTGCCCCAAGTCCTCCCTGTGCAAATATCGGTGTGCTTAGCAAGATACCTAGTAAAGCACTGAATAAATACTTCTTTTTCATCTTTCGTTCTTATAATGTTTTTAATTTATTATCTAAAAATAAAGCCCTTTCTATTATTAAAATAAATTCTCTTTTTGTTGTATTAATCTTACAGGTTTCGTAGCTGGCACTAATCCGGCTTTAAGTATAATGCGTTGTCCTATGTCCCCCGCAACAAAACTTACGAATCCTGCCTGTAATGTACCTCTCAGATCGGAAAGTATTACATATACATCTCTTTTCAGAGGATATTCACCTATAGCGAGATAAGCGGGAAAAGGCTGATAACTGTTTGCCGGTGTAGCCACATCGCTGCGGCTTACAGACATTACCCTTATATTGTCTATGAAACTAAGATTAGTAGTATCGTTAGGATTACTAATCCAGTTTACCCCGATAACCCCCATAGCATTCGGGGTATTCGAAACATAGTCAAGAACCGCTTTATTTCCGTTTTGCGCTCTGAGGGCGCTGCCTAAAGCTTCGCCTCCATTTATAGAATCTCTGATATAACGAAGCGTACTCGAATTGGGATGGTCGAATACTACTGATATATCATTATATTTTGATTGTGGATTAAGCTCCTTCCATGAACTTATCTCACCTGTCATTATCTTTTTCAGGGCAGATACACTTATTAGTGAATCCGTATTTTCTTTATTAATTATCAATGCTATGGCATCGACTGCTATTTTCTGACTGCGAGGCACAAGCTTTCTGCTTCTTATAGACTCTTTTTCGGGCTCGGTAAGATCCCTTGCAGCTATAACTAAACGTATGCTGTCTTGTAAAAGAAGATTCAGTGCATCTATTTCTCCCAGATAATGAGGCACGATAGATGCATCGGGATAGGATGATTCAAACACATTAATCTGTTCGTCGATAATCGGTGCGAAACAATCATCTACTGCAATTTCTGCATAACCGCTGGTCGGTGTATCGGTACGCAAAACTTTTACTTTTCTATTACAAGAAATTGTGAGTATTGCTACACACACCAATATACAAAATAAACCAACTTTTCTCATAATATATAATAATTAAATAAAATTTTCACTAACCGATATTGTCTTTAATTAAAGTCCAAAGTTACTCATTTTTTGGATT
>DQAM01000335.1 GCA_003523545.1 Dysgonomonas sp. | reverse complement strand
TACAATTATTCGCATTTGTATTATGTTTAAGTGGTATTAATGCTTACATACCCTGGAATAAAAAAACCGAACCTATTCCGGACGATTGTATAAAATTAATGTCATATAATGTCCGTGGCTTTGATTGGCTTACAGGAGATACTGCCCGTCAAAATCCTATTCTGGAATATATAGCAAACAGCGGGGCTGATATTATCTGTATGCAGGAATTTGCTGTAGAAGAAAAAAAGAGAAGGAATAAAATCATATCTCTTGCGGAATTTGACGACATAATGAAAGATTATCCCTACCGTGCCATAGTGCGGTTAGGTGATACAAAAAATTCGGTAATATACGGATTAGCATGTTATTCTAAATTCCCTATCTATAAAATGGGAAGGATTCCGATTGAAAGTGCTTTTAACGGATCTGCCATGTATGAAATCAGAGTAGGTGAAAAAAAGAGGAAACTAACGGTAGTGAACAATCATCTGGAATCTAACCGCATAACGGCAGAAGACAAACAATTGTATAAAGAGTTTGTAGTGAATCCGAACCGGGAAAAGATAGACGATGTGGCACGGAATATCCAGCTGCGTATGGCTCCTGCTTTCTTAACGCGTGAACAGCAGTCTGATATCATTTCGGCCCATATTCGTAAGCAACGTGAGGAAACGGATGCCATGATTGTATGCGGCGATTTCAATGATACGCCTTTATCATATGCCTACAAAACGATTAAAGGCAATATGATCGATTCTTACCAGCTGACAGGGAAAGGTATAGGAGTTACTTACCATGAAAATAACATTTTGCTGCGAATTGATTATATAATGCATACTATGAATATTAAATCCTATAACTGTACGGTAGGCAAAGTCAGATATTCCGATCACTATCCGATCTGGACTTATATTTCTTTAAAGAGGCTTTAGTGATTTTGAAGATCGTTTCTTTTAACATAATGTTGTTTTATTCCATACAAAATGTACGGGCTGAATCACTTATCTTTGTATGTTTAAACTACAATACATGCAAATTATCAACACTGAAATAAACTTAGTATACGGAGATATAACTACAATAGAAGTTGATGCTGTTGTAAATGCAGCTAATTCGCTGCTTTTAGGGGGTGGAGGAGTAGATGGTGCTATCCATAGTAAAGGAGGCCGCCGTATTCTCGAAGAATGTATGGTTATAAAAAACAAGCAGGGCGGATGTAA
The DNA here is from genome assembly GCA_003523545.1 of Dysgonomonas sp. Lineage (GTDB taxonomy): Bacteria > Bacteroidota > Bacteroidia > Bacteroidales > Dysgonomonadaceae > Dysgonomonas_A. The sequence goes on along the minus strand of DQAM01000335.1, from coordinate 2,385 downwards.
AGTAGGAGAGGCAGTTTATACCTCTGCCGGTATGCTGCCCGCAAAATACGTGGTTCATACCGTAGGGCCGCTATGGAATGGCGGAGATAGTGATGAACCTGCCTTATTAGCAAATTGCTACTTCAATTCGCTTATGCTTGCGGAAAAATTAAATGTAAAAACAATAGCCTTTCCGAATATCAGTACAGGTGTCTACCGATATCCAAAGGTACAAGCCGCACAAACCGCTTTTGATACTGTGAAACAATACTTATCGAATAAAACGGGAATCCGTAAAATTTACTTTGTATGCTTTGATAGAGAGAACTATGATATTTACAAATCTTTGATAGGAAAAGAGGAAAATTTACAAGATTAATAAGGTTGATAAAATTAAAATAGTTTTAAGTGTCTATTTGGTAGTATTTTTTACTTTTATACTTTCAAAAAGATATAATAATGAAAATATATTTAAATTTTTGATTGAAAATTTTGCGTAATTGAATAATTTATATCAATTTTGTAGGGACAAAAATAATTATGAAAAAAAATCAGATAAAAGGTTTGAAATTTACTAAAATGCACGGTGCCGGAAATGATTATATATATATCGACGGCATCTCTCAGTCGTTTGAGAATCCTTCTGAATTAGCTATAAGATTAAGTAACCGGAACTTTGGAATCGGTTCGGACGGTCTGGTAATAATTCATCCCTCGGAAATTGCTGATTTCAGGATGCAGATGTTCAACTCGGATGGGTCTGAAGCTGAGATGTGTGGGAATGCAAGCCGTTGTGTCGGTAAATATGTATATGATAATCGACTGACTGACAATAAAGAAATAACACTGGAAACTAAAGCCGGCGTTAAATATATATCGTTACTCGAAGGTGACGAAAAATCGAGAAAAGTAACCGTTGATATGGGAGAACCTATTCTCGATCCACAATTAATTCCGGTTGATATCTATGAACAGCCGGTTCTTAATTATCCATTGGATATAGATGGCAAGATATGGAAAATATCCTGTGTATCTATGGGAAATCCCCATGCAGTCATTTTTACAGAAGGTATTAAAGATTTAGACCTGACACACATAGGACCCAAATTTGAGAATCATTCTGTATTCCCCCGTAAAACAAATACGGAATTTATTGAGATTATTGACAGAAATACTCTCAATATGAGAGTTTGGGAGCGTGGAGCCGGGGAAACCCTTGCGTGTGGTACGGGTGCATGTGCTGCTGCAGTAGCTGCAATATTGAATAATTATTGCGGCCGTAAAATTACTATCCACCTGTTGGGTGGTGATCTTGAAATAGAATGGCGGCAAAATAACAATCGGGTATATATGACCGGAGAAGCAGTCACTGTTTTTGAAGGAACAATTTTATAGAAGCTGTTTGTTATTAGCTAACAGCTATAAAATTTTTATAGATTATAAATAGAAAAAATGATATTAATAAACGAAAATTATACAAAGCTTCCGGGAAGTTATCTTTTCTCTGAAATAGCAAAAAAAGTAAGTGAATTTAAAAATGCGCAACCATCGGCAAATATCATCCGATTGGGAATCGGTGATGTTACAAAGCCATTATCTCCGGCAGTAATAGAAGCATTACACAAAGCAGTCGACGAAATGGCCGGTTCCGAAACCTTTCGCGGATATGGACCCGAGCAAGGATATGATTTTCTTATAAATGCCATTCTTGAGAACGATTACAAGTCAGGAGGACTGGATATACAGGCGGATGAAATATTTGTAAGTGACGGGTCGAAAAGTGACACGGGAAATATAGGTGATATCCTGGGAACGGATAATGTCGTTGCAATAACCGATCCTGTTTATCCTGTGTATGTAGATACAAATGTTATGGCCGGACGTTCGGGCGATCTGGGTAAGGATGGTAAATGGTCGAAGATTGTATATCTTCCCTGCACAGCCGAAAATGACTTTGTCCCTGAGTTGCCAAAAGTAAAAGTAGACATAATTTATTTATGTTATCCGAATAATCCGACCGGAACTACTCTTACAAAAGACCAATTGAAATTATGGGTACGCTATGCTCTCGAAAATAAGGCGCTTATATTGTTTGATGGTGCATATGAAGCATGTATAACAGAAGATAATGTACCTCATAGTATATACGAAATAGAAGGTGCTAAGAAAGTTGCCATCGAATTTCGTAGTTTTTCTAAAACAGCCGGATTTACAGGCACAAGATGCGCATATACCGTTATACCTAAAGAATTGATAGGATATACGTCCAAAGGTGAAGAAGTCTCTTTAAACAGGCTTTGGAATCGGCGTCATACGACAAAATTCAACGGAGTACCCTATATAATTCAGCGGGCTGCTGAAGCTTGTTATTCCCTCGAAGGAAAAAAACAAATCAAAGAAACAATA
>DQAM01000532.1 GCA_003523545.1 Dysgonomonas sp. | reverse complement strand
GAAACTGCTGCTTACGGCCACATGGGACGTGAGCCTAAGGTTGTAACAAAAATATTTAAATCGAGATATAATCCCGAACCGATAGAAAAAGAGGTGGAGCTTTTTACCTGGGAAAAACTTGATTTTATTGACACTATTAAAAAAGAATTTAACTTATAATTCTTAATTAAAATCACAAAGCATCCCTGAAACTTTTCGGGGATGCTTTGTTGTATTATCTTTGCCATCAAATAAAAAAAACTTTTTTGAACATTAAAGATTCCACATATTTATCAGGTAAATTCGGATTTTACTACTCCCTCGATTCATTAAATAATAATGAATCATGTATCATTGGACTAGATCGAATATATCTGACTGAATCTGAAATTAATCAGTATCAATCGTCCACTAATGATAATAATACTCATATCGGGACTAGAAGGCCCTTTACTTTAGAAGGTGACGACGGTATCTTTGCATTATTACTTATCTGCTTTGTATTTTTCACCCGGATATATAAATTAGGTTTTTCGTTTTTTAAAGAAAATATGAGAGTGTTTCTTTTTCCAAGAAAGAGGCAGAGTACATTCAATGAAACTACAAGTACCGAATTCTGGTTCAATTTTATCTTAGTTTTTCAATCTATATTATTAGCTTCCATAATTTTATTTGATTACTTCCTGGAAACTAATCAAAGTTATACGCCTTCTCATAGCTTTTATACGATTGTGCTTTTCATTGCTGTAATTTCCCTTTTTCTCTTTCTCAAATTTCTGATTTATAAACTGATCGGGATTCTTTTTAATATAAAAGAGGCTATAGGTTTATGGATTAAGAATTATATGCTTGTTCTTGAAATGATGGGTATAATAGCATTTATACCAGTACTTGTATTAGTTTATTCACAAAATTATCATGATTATCTGCTTGTATTTTTCATATTTCTATTTATTACATCCCGTTTATTACTTTTTTATCGCTTGATAACTTTTTTTTTAGAGCAACGTGTTAATTTTTTATTTTTGATTGCCTACCTTTGCAGCGTGGAAATTATACCATATATTATCTTATATCAAGTTTTAATTTTTTTATATAAAGTTGACATAATTCAGTTATTATGGCTTTAAAAGTTAAGAGGGTTCTTATATCACAACCTAAACCAGCGACAGAGAAATCACCATATTACGATATTTCGGAAAAATATAATTTGACAGTTGATTTTCGTCCATTTATTAAAGTTGAAGGCTTAGATGCTAAAGAATTCAGGCAGCAACGTATCAATATTCAGGATTATACGGCTATTGTTTTTACGGCAAAAGTCGCTATCGATCATTTCTTTAAGTTGTGTGAAGAATTGCGCATTGTCATGCCGGAAACCATGAAGTATTTCTGTATTTCGGAATCTGTGGCACTTTATCTGCAAAAATATATTGTATATCGTAAACGTAAAATATTTTTTAGTACAACAGGTAAAATGGATGGTTTGGCATCACCGCTGACTAAACATAGCAAAGAAAAGTTTTTGGTGCCTGTATCTGATGTTCACAATGAAGATATTACCAGTATTTTGGACGAAAAGAAAGTTGATTATACGAAAGCTATTATGTACAGAACTGTGAGTACAGAGTTTTCTCCTCAGGAAATAGATTCGTATGATATGTTGATTTTTTTCAGTCCGTTAGGTATTGTATCTTTATATAAGAACTATCCGGATTATCAACAGGGAGAAATGGCCATAGGGTGTTTTGGTGCATCTACGGCTAAAGCAATTAAAGAGACCGGCCTGCGTCTTGATTGTGAAGCTCCACTGCCCGGACTGCCTTCTATGGCAGCAGCATTAGATGCTTTTTTAAAGGAAAATCATAAAAAGAAGTAAGAGATTCATTTATACTCATAAATAATAATTCCTGGTTCATTTTGGATCAGGAATTATTATTTCAATATATTTTCTATTATTTCATTCTAACAGATCATACCATAATTATGATAAAAGCAATTTTCTTTGATATAGACGGAACTTTACTGAGTTTCAAAACACATGCAGTATCCCAATCCACTATAGATGCGATAAACAAAGTGAAACAAAAAGGAGTAAAAGTTATTCTTGCTACCGGTCGTTTGCTAAAACAAGTTCAAAATCTTGGAAATATTGAGTTTGACGGGTTTATTACAGTCAATGGATCTTACAGTATTACAACAGAAGGCGAGGTTATTAGTAAAAGGCTTATACCCCGAAAAGAACTTGAATCATTGATTTCATATCAAGAGAATGTCATAAAGTTTCCTTTCACATTTATGGTTCAGGAAGGGTCGTTTATCAACTATGTAGATGGTACGGTGAAAGGGATTTCCGATCTTGTAAAAGTTCCGCTGCCTCCTGTTAGAGATTTACGTACAATGATTGACGAAGAGGTTTTTCAAATAAACCTGTATGTAGATAAACTGACAGAGCAAAAGATTATGCGTGAGGCTCTGGTCAGCTGTGAATCCAGCCGCTGGCATCCTACTTTTGCAGATGTAAATATTAAGGGTACAAATAAAACAGTAGGGATTGACGCGTTTCTTAGATACTATCAGATAGATAAATCCCAAACTATGGCTTTCGGTGACGGAGGAAACGATATAGAGATGCTGAAACATGTAGGCATTGGTATTGCTATGGGTAATGCAGGAGATGATGTAAAGGCTGTAGCTGATTATGTAACGGATGGCGTTGATGATAATGGCATTGAAAATGCTCTTAATTATTTTAGGATATTAGACTAATAAAGTGCCTTTCCTATATAAATTAAAGCCTTTTAAACTACTAGTTTAAAAGGCTTTAATTTAAGTATATTCTTGAATTATTATTTA
>DQAM01000332.1 GCA_003523545.1 Dysgonomonas sp. | reverse complement strand
TTAGAAAATAAAAATACGATTGAATAGAGTAATCCCCTTACTATTCTCTTTGTTACACTTCCCATTATTCCCTTCATTCATTATAGGCTACGAAAATAATGTTTTTTTCTGGTTTTATATAATATTTAACGTATTAATATAGATGCTGTTATTTTATGTGACTTCTGTTATTACATCTAAAGTTACGTAACAAATGTATCCCCTGACGTCTGTGTATCCCATTTTGAGTATCTGGGACATGTAGTTTTTAACCTGCCTGATATAACGTTTGTCTTCTTTCTCCCCGAATTTATAGTCTATAACCGAAACTTCGCCGTCTTTTATCATCACACGGTCGGGACGGATAAATTTACCATTGGGCTGTAGTATCTGTACTTCGTTGAGTATCCTGTATTTTCCGGAGTACCATTCGGCGATACGCGGATTGGATAGATAACGGGTAAGAAGATTGATGATATCCTTTTGTTCTTCATGGGTAATTATCCCCGATATCCGGTAAGTCTGCACCACATCTTCTATATTATCAAGACACGATACACCACTCATTATCTCATGCAAAAGCGTACCGTATTCGCGCTGGCCTTTTTCGGTAAAGAAGTATTTATTGTTTAAGCGCAGTCTTAATCTCTTGTCGAAGGGGATACCCGGCAATGCTTTGATTTTGGTTTCTTCTGTCTGATTCTTCCCTGATTTCTCCCGGTTTAAGCATTTCCCTAGTCTGAGAGTGCTACAATCTTCTTCGAAGAATCGGTTCAATTCTATAAATTCTTTTTCATCTGTTGCCTGAGCAGGTGTGCCGATGCAGGCCCATAATAGGGAGGATATGGAGTTTATGTTTTTCAACCCGTTTCTAGGTTTGGGAGTGAAAACGATTAGGTTGTGTTTAGCCCGGGTAAAAGCTACATACATGATATTCAGGTTGTCTATGTATGCATGAAGTTTTTCGTTCAGATATTCATAGGCGAAGATTGTATTCAGTAATTTCTGGGAATACTTTACGGGTACCAGATGAAGGCGGTTGAACGGTTCTGCCTGAGGACGGCACCAGAGGATAGTCGGCAGTCTGTGGTCTATTTCCCAGTTGCAGAAAGGCATAATAACGGTTTTAAACCCAAGTCCTTTCGATTTATGGATGGTCATAATACGTATTGCGTCCTGGCCGTCGGGAGTAAAGACGGTTTGCTTCTGTCCGTTCTCGTTCCACCATTCTAAAAAAGCATCGAGGTCGGATGACTTTTTTACGGTAAAATCGATTATCATATCCATAAATGCCTGTATATAAATATTCTCATTTTCCTCCATTCCACTGGTGAAAAGGTTGAGAATACCTTCGGTCATTTCATACAAAGGCAATTCCCGGATACGGTCGAGTTCTGAAGATATTTCTTCGGGAAATTCGTTGTTTTGGGAAAAATGAGTGCGGATGGCTTCTTCCGAAGCAAGCTGTTTCTTAAACTTGTGATATTCGTAAACGGCCATAGCTTTTAAAGTACTGTCAGCCGGATTCCTTAAATATTTGAGGAGAGATACGATTAATTTGATGCTTTTGGAATTTTTCAGATAAAGCGCTTCATCGGAAATAATGTCATATTTGTATTTGGATACTGGGTGCAGGCTTTTGTATTCAAGCAACCGGTTGGCTACTTCCGCACCTTCTTTTTTCGTGCGGACCAGTATGGCTATGTCTTTGAGGGAATAACCGTCGTCTTGCAGTCCCTCGATTACCGAAGGAAGCTTATCGAGAACATAAGCCTGCCAGTTCGGGTTTTCGTCCGTATCTATGAATTCCATACATACATGGCCTTCGTCCGCTCTTTCTTTCTTTTTCTCGGGTATGTAATGGTATGATTCCGAATAAGCTTTTTTTATTCGTTTTCGAAAATAGAAAAGAGGTGAATTTTCATCGGTAACTTCGGGTAAATCCTGATTGAACGAATGCTGTAAGAGCGAAGAAGCTGTTTCGAAAACCGCGTTGTTGAAATGGATGACATTCCTGCAACTTCGCCAGTTGTCGACCAGGGATTTATGTTCGATTTGGTTTTCCTGAAAATCATAATTAATCTGCTCATCCAACAATTTCCAGTCTGAATTCCGCCAGCGGTAAATGCTTTGTTTGACATCGCCTACGATGAGATTCTTCTTTCCGGCTGAAAGGCTGTCTCTGACAAGCGGTAAAAAGTTTGTCCACTGCATAGCCGATGTATCCTGAAATTCGTCTATCATATAGTGGTCAATGCGGGTGCCGACTTTTTCGTAAATAAAAGGACTGTCGCAACCTTCTATAATCTTATGAAGAAGTTCGGTTGTATCCGATATCAGCATAATGTTATTTTCGGAAGCGTATTCCCGTATTTTTTTATCGACATCTCCAAGGATACCCAAAGCAAAAAAATATCTGTTGATTTCGTATGCTGTCTGGTAAACAACCGTATCTTGATAATGGGATATTATATCACATACACAATCGTTGAGTCCACTGAAATAACATTCCTCTATTTTTGATTTTACATCCTGCGGAGTCGTTTTCGTATACCAGCATGTGAGGTCGTTGGCCAGCTTCTGAAAAGTGTTGGATGGTTCTTTGATTTCGCCGTTTGCCCATTTCAGGAAACTTTTGAAAGGAGATTTCGAAGTTCCTTTAAAATCTTCTGCGTTTAATTGGTGGTTTAACATCAGATTCAACGCTTTTTCCGCAATTTCTCTCGACCTTTTCTCGTATTGACGGATAATAATCAGCAGGTGCTTCTTATAATCGTCCAGTAATTGTTTGTTCGAAATATCCGTCTGTATATTGTCGCTGAAAGCTTTGTAACTTTCTTTGAATATTTCTTCCGACAGGGAGCGGATATCGTTGCGGATGTTCCATGTTTCCCCGTTTTCTATCTTTTCTTCCGAAAAACGTATCAGCCAATCGAGTAATTGCTGGTTGTCCGAGCGTTCGAGGTCATACAGCATGGAGTCGATGGCTTCACCCAACACTTTGGAAGTATCCAGCTCCACGTTGTATCCTCCGCCTAATCCGATTTCACGGGTAAAAGCACGCATTGTCTGCTGGAAAAAACGGTCTATCGTACTTATAGAAAATGCGGAGTAATCGTGCAAAATACTTGTTAAAATATCATGGGCCTGACTTCTTATTGCTGGTTCCGGCTTTTTACATTCTTTACAAAGAATACTTATATAATCGGAAGGTTTATTTAAGGCTAATTGAGACAATTCTTTGATGATACGGCTCTTCATCTCTTCGGTAGCCTTATTTGTAAAAGTTACGGCCAGTATATGACGGTACGCAGAGGGTGATGAATAGAGCAATAAAAGGTATTCCGCAGTCAGCTGGTGTGTTTTGCCCGAGCCTGCGGAAGCTTTATATACGGTTAAATTTCTTTGGTCAGATAATTCTTGCTTTAGCATAACCTTCTTTCTGCAAAAGCTCCAGTACTTTGTTCCGGAAATCCCCCTGGATGAGTATTTCCCCATCTTTAGCAGAACCGCCCACACCACAACGGGTTTTCAGGAATTTAGACAGATCCTGAAGATCATTGTCCGTTCCCTTAAACCCGGTAATCAGAGTCACGGCTTTTCCTTTACGGTTGCGTTTATCCAGTGATATACGGAGTAATTGTTTCTCTTTAGCTATCGTTTCAGTATCCTCCTCTTCCTCACTCTGGTATTTATAGTCGGGATTGGTAGAATAGACTATATTCAGCCTCTCTTTCCAGTCGTTTTTATTCTTCATAGGAAAAATCTATCATTATATTTCTTCAAAATTACTCAAAATTTGTCATACTTAATGATAAATTTGCACGCTCCGTATTTCGGCCTGCTTTTTGTTACTGTTAAAGCAGAGAATAAACATAGCATAAACATTTCTTGTTAGAAAAATAAACTTCTGTAGATTTTATGATAAGTTTTAAACAGATTGAGTTATCAGATAAACCCAAAATAGACACTTGTCTCGAAGGAAATACTTTCCGGGCATGCGATTTTAGTTTTACGAATATGTTTTCGTGGAACGCTAAATTCAAAACGCAATATGACGTGTATAATAAGACATTATTCCTCCGTTTTGTAGAAACGGACGGATTTACTTACTACATGATGCCTATCGGGCCGATGAACGTCAAAGATGCTATCGGGCTGATGAAAGCCGATGCAAAAGCCTGTAATATACCTTTCCGCATGAAAGGTATTTCGCTTCGTATGTGGGACATTATACAGGGCGAAATGCCCGGTGAATTCGAATATATCCACGATAGAAACAACGATGAATACATCTATTTATCCGAAAAGTTGATTACCCTTTCGGGTAAAAAATTACAAAGTAAACGGAATCATATCAATCGTTTCAAGGCAGAGTACCCCGGTTGGGACTATTTCCCGATTACGAGTAGGATGGAATTGCTTGAGTGTGCTTATATGCTGGATAAATGGGAAAATCTGAAAGAAGATGAAAAAGGCCTTCGTTACGATTACATCGCTACCAAACTGATGCTTGAGCATTTCGATTATCTGGGATTGAAAGGCGGGGCTATACGGGTAAATGGTAAGATTGTAGCTTTTACAATCGGTGAAAAACTGACCGAAGATACTTTTGTAGTGCATGTGGAAAAGGCTTTCAGCGATATGAATGGAGCTTATACTATAATTAATCAGCAGTTTATCCAACATGAAGCCTCTGAATTA
>DQAM01000333.1 GCA_003523545.1 Dysgonomonas sp. | reverse complement strand
ATCCAATTCATTCTCCCAAAATGCAAGGGTAAGTATTAATGTCAGGAATGCTATGATAAAAGATGTTTTGCTTGAAATCAAAAAGCAGACAGATTATTCCTTTCTGTACAATAATAATGAACTGGACGAAAATAGTCAAGTGACAATAAATGTTAATAATGTTACTATAGATAAAGTTCTGGACGTAGCATTAAAAGGTCAGAACCTTGGGTATGAGGTTGAAAATAACGTCATCGTTATATACAAGCCTACTACAACTAATAAAGAAACAATAATTCAGATTCTCCAGCAAAACAAAAAGCAAATATCGGGAGTCATATTAGATGAGAATAGAGAGCCCATTATTGGTGCTAATGTTCATATAAAGGGAACTGAAAAAGGAGTAATGACCGATATCGACGGGGCGTTCCGGATCGAGGCAGATACCCGGGATATATTGATTATTTCTTATATAGGATTCCAAAAGCGGGAAATTACAGTAGGTAATAATAATCATTTATCTATTACCCTAAAAGAGGACTCCCAAACACTCGATGAAGTGGTAGTAGTAGGTTATGGAACGCAGAAAAAAGTCAATCTGACAGGCTCGGTTGGGTCTGTAACTTCTAAAGATTTGGCCGAACGTCCACAGCCCAATGTACAGAACATGATTCAGGGTAAGATATCAGGTCTTCAGATTACAACACCCACTGGACAGCCGGGACGAGACCATGGCGAAATCCTCATTCGGGGAAAAGGCTCTTTCGGAGCTAGTGCTGCCCCGTTGATCCTTGTCGACGGGCTTGTAAGTGAGATAAACACCCTTGCCGCTGACGATATTGAATCGATAAGCGTACTGAAAGATGCAGCTTCGGCTTCTATCTACGGAGCACGTGCGGCTAACGGAGTTATCCTGATTACGACAAAAAAAGGAAAATCGGGTAAACCCCAGATTTCTTACAGCTTCAATTACGGTTGGCAAAAAGCGACCGGATTGGGAGACCAGATATGGGATTCGGCTACTTATATGGAGATGTTCAATCAGATGACTGATCGTATTGGAGGAAGGACAAAGTACAAGCAGGAACTTATCGATAAATATAAAGACCCTAACAGGGACCGAAACCGTTATCCAGATTATAACTGGATGGAAGAGACCTTCAAAACCGGACATAACATGATGCACAATCTGAGTATGTCGGGTGGAAACGATAAAGTCACTTATAATATATCTTTAGGATATCTTGATCAGAACGGATTATTATCAAATCATGATTATAAGCGTTATACCGGGCTGGCAAATGTAGAGGCCCAAGCACACGAACGTATAAAAGTGGGTGTAACCAGCCAGTATTATTATGGAAAAACACGTGAACCATATTATACGAATCAATCGCTTACCCTTATGATTGTACAGGGTCGGCCAATGACAAAACCTTATCTCCCCGATGGAAGCGGAAGATATTCGCACCAAAGTTTTCCGGAAAGCTATGGCGGCGAATGGCAGAACCGTAATCCGATATGGGCGATGAATGAGACATCACGCAATATCGAGAACTGGATAGGCAATGCCCAGTTGTATCTGGATGTCGATTTCCTGAAAAAAGAAAACATGAATTTAAAATGGAATACAAAAGGCGGATTCCGTTTCTCAAGCCAATTCCAGAATACCCATTATCCTGCTCATCCTGTAGGTTATTATTACTTGAAAGAATCTGATTACTTACAAGGCGGTAGTGACGAACATATGGTGGCAACCGACTTTTTCCCCGAGAAAGGAGTATACAATTACAACCACAGGGTAGTATACACCATGTTGTCGACTATGCTCAATTTTGACTGGAAAATAAGTGGAGAACATGATCTGAGCGCTATGGTTGGTTTTCAGGAAGAAGGACAATCATTAAGGACACTGGATGGGAGAAGATATGATTATCCTTCCGATTCTATGACCGAAATAAACGGAGGCTCTACCGAAGGCCAGGTACTTAACGGAAGCATTTCGGAATATGCTATCCGTTCGCTATTCGGAAGGATGAATTATGCTTATAAAAGTAAGTATCTTCTTGAAGCCAATTTCCGCTACGACGGGACCAGCCGTATACATCCCGACAATCGTTGGGGTTTCTTCCCTTCCGTTTCGGGTGCCTGGAGAATTTCGGAAGAATCATTCATTAAGGATAATGCAGCATGGCTGGATAATCTGAAGCTGAGACTGTCGTGGGGTAAGCTGGGAAATTCCGAAATAGGTAATTATCCTTATCAGGAAGTATATTCTTCTACTGCCTATATTTTCGACGGGGCTATACAACAGGGTGTGGTTCAGACTGCGCTTAGAGACAGATCTTTGAAGTGGGAAACGACTACCATTACCGATGTCGGTCTCGACTTGATTATCGGGAAAGGTCTTTTCAGCCTAACATTCGATTGGTACAATAAGATTACCGACGGCATACTTTCTCAGGCTGCTATACCATCTAGTGTAGGTATGAGTGCACCGACTATTAATTACGGAAAATTACGCAATCGCGGAGTAGAATTTGAACTGGGACACAGGAATAAGATAGGTGAGTTTTCATATGGCGCCGGATTTTTAGCAACCTTGAATAAAAACGAGGTACTGGAACTCCGTGCGCCTTCTTATGGTAGTTATATACACGAAGTAGGAAAACCATACGGAGAGCATTACCTCTACATCTGGGACGGTATCTTCCAATCGGAGGAAGACATAAAAAATTCACCCTCCCATCCCAATAATCCTAAACCTGGCGACATTAAGTTTAAAGACCTGAATGACGACGGTGTTATCGACAGCAAAGACCGGGAAATGGTGAAAGGTGTTTATCCTAAGATGCTCTATTCTTTCAATGTGGATTTTGCTTATAAGAATTTTGATCTGTCTCTGTTTTTTCAGGGGATATCGGGGCGTAAGATATGGACTAACTTTTTCGGGGAAGATCCTTTCTCACAAGGTTCACCTCCTAATAAAAAATTCCTGAATGCATGGACTCCCGAAAATAGAGATACAGATGTACCTGCATTATATGCATGGGGATATGCTCCGATGACCGGAACACGTTCTACTTATAACCTGAAGGATGCATCGTATCTGCGTTTGAAAAATCTGCAAATAGGTTACAATGTACCCAGAAATATCACACGGAAAGTAGGTATCGACTTCCTTCGTATTTACTTCTCCGGTGAGAACCTGCTTACATTTACCTCTTATCCCGATTACGACCCCGAAAGAGGCGGAGACGGATGGCATACTCAATACCCTCAGGCTAAGACCTATTCGATAGGCCTAAATTTAAGATTCTAACTTAAAGCAGATGATAACAATGAAGACAATAAAATACATTACAGGAGCAATACTTTTAGGGATTACGCTGACTTTTACGTCTTGTTACGATATGGATCTTTTTCCTAAAACACAGTTAGGACCCGATAATTTCTGGAAAACAGAACGTGATATTCAGATGGGGCTTACAGGTGTGTATGCCCAGATGAAACAAGGTAGTAAAGACTGGACTATGTTTTTGCTGGATGGCATTACCGACGACGCGTATTGCCAGCATGTAGTGCAGAGCCCTTATAATAACTTGCAGTTAGGCAATATAGAGGCTGCTACCGGCGGACCCGTAAGCAGTATCTATTCCGGAAATTATTCGGGTATCTCGGCTTGCCATACATTTCTGAAAAATTTCGAACAAGCCAAGATCAGCGCCGGCCTCACCGAAAGTAAAGCAAACGAGTACGAAGCTGAAATCCGCTTCCTGCGTGCATGGTGCTATTTCGAGTTATTACAAAAGTACGGGGACATTCCTCTTTACAAAGAGGCTATCGAATCAGTTGAAGCATCTAAAGTGAAACAAAGCCCTGCTTCGGAGGTATATCAGTTTATTTACCAGGACCTCGAATTCGCTGTTCAGCATTTACCAAATGTTGCTTATGGCAGCGGGCACGCGGTTAAAGCTTCGGCACAAGGATTAATGGCTCGCGTTGCCCTTTTCGAAGGCAAATGGGATATCGTGGAGAAGCAGACCACTGATATTATCTCTTCCGGGTTTTACCGTTTGGCTGATACCTACGAATCTATTTTTATAAAAAAACGTGGTCAGAAAAGCAATCCGGAAATATTATTTTCCGTGACATACCTGAATCCGGATTATAGACATAATGCCGAACAGGAATATTATTTCAGGAACGCACTATCTCCTTTAGATGATTTAATGGATCAATATGACTTCACAAAAGATAAGCGCGCCAAAGCATGGTATGTCTATCCAGGAGTTGGCGAGCGAGAATGGACAAATCCGATGGGTGAGATTGTCCGAACCGGAAATTCGACGATAACAGGATGGACATGTATTAAACATCTTGACAAAGACGACCCCGAGATATATGAAAAAGGAGAATATGATTTCCGTACCGATAACGATATAATCGTCATAAGATATGCAGATATATACCTTATGTATATAGAAGCAATGGTAGAGAAAAGCGGAGGAACTACTTCCGATGCAAATGCCGTAAGATTTTTCAACCAGATAAAGGAGAGAGCAGGACTAGAACCCGTAACTTCGGTCACGAGGGATGAACTTCGTCTGGAAAGAAGACGCGAACTGGCTTTTGAAGGGAGAAGGTATTTCGACCTTATCCGGTGGAAAACGGTAAAAGAAGTGATGAGCAATCTCGTTACCCCGAGCGGACAATGTACCTTCAATGACAAAGCGTATACATGGCCGTTCCCGCAGAGCGAAATGGACATCAATCCTAACTTAGACCAGAAAACAGTTTATTAATAGTTATTGCCCGGCAATATGCCGGGCATAAAACATATTACAATATGGAAAAATTTAGATACTTATTATTTATACAAGTATTCACTATACTTTCATTTTCTTTATTTGCTTGTTCAACGGAGGAGGTAGCCTTACCGAGATCGGAAGAGCG
>DQAM01000138.1:5874-7961 GCA_003523545.1 Dysgonomonas sp. | reverse complement strand
TAGCTTTAACTTCTTTTTTTATGATAGCATGTAAAAATTCTAAGATGGAAAAAGCAGAATATTCAGGTGAGGACCTGACAGGAACAGCCCGTATCGAAAGAGATAAGGATACCAAAGCAGCCAATCTTATTATATCTACTGAAGGTAAATGGGTTTTATATGCCGGTACTGCAGTAGATAGCATCGATTTTTCCCACCCCGCAGCAGAAGGTACAGGAAGCGGGGAATATTCTTTATCGGTCAGCAACGCCATACGTTCCTATTTTCAGTTGGTAACAGATGAAGGAAAAGCTATTCTGGCCGAACAACACTTACCGATGGAGGGCGGTTACAATTTCCGTGATCTGGGAGGAATTAAAAACAAAGATGGTAAATATATAAAATGGGGTAAGATATTGCGTTCCGACGATTTGCATAATCTGACGGAAGAGGATTTGAAATATTTGTCGAGTGTTCCTTTGATAACCATAGTCGATTTTCGTTCGAAAGAAGAAATGGAAAAAGCTCCGGATAAAGTTCCGGCTTCGGTTAAAGAGGACTACCCCTACTCTATCAATCCCGGTAACCTGATGGCTGAAATAGAAATGGAGGGAGTTTCGCCTGCGAAGATGGACAGCGCCATGATGAAGATGAATATATTATTGGTAACGGATACGGCTGCTGTAAATGAATACAAGAAATTTTTCAGCCTTTTGCAGAATGAAAACGATGTTCCTTTAATGTTCCATTGTTCGGCTGGAAAAGACCGTACAGGAATGGGTGCTGCACTTATTTTATCTGCATTAGGTGTAGATGAAGAGACTATTTATAATAATTATCTGGAGTCAAATGAATATCTGGGAGACAAATATGCACCTTATATTGCCAAATATCCCGATTTAGAGCCTCTTTTCAGGGTTAAAAAGGAATTTTTAAGGGCTGGTATCGAAAAAATAAAAGAAGACCATGGTTCGGTTGAAAACTACCTCAAAAATGTCCTCGATGTGGATATCGATAAAATGAAAGAAATGTATCTATATAAATGATATTCTTAATGAATAAATTATAAAGGATTTACACAATAATTCTGTTGAAGCAGGTTTTGTCTTTTGTCCGGAGCAATATGTATATAGCAGTGCTATTGATTATGCAGGAGAAAAAGGATTGTTGAATATAATTATGATATGATAATAATTAATTTTCATAACGCACAGATTACAATTGAGGCGCATATGCTCCTCGAACGTTGTTTCTGCGCGAGCGAATGAAAGTCAATCATGTCAAAGACTAAGAGTTTGGTGTGTCAATTATAAACCGTCCGGCAAGGACGCAGAAAGGTAAGAAAAATGAATAAAGCATTGGTAATCATAGATATTCAAAATGATATAACAAAGAATTACAAGGATATAATAGACAATATAAATAAAGCCATTGATTGGGCAGTTGAGAACGATGTTCATATTGTTTATATAAGGCATGAAAATTTATCAGCCGGCACGAGGACGCTTAAACCTGATACCTATGGGGCTGAACTAACTCCCGACTTGAAAATAGCATCAGAAAATGTTTTTACAAAATACAAGACAAACGCTTTAACCAGTGAAGAGTTCGTAAACTTCATCAGTGATAATAACATAAGCGAGTTCTACATTGCTGGAGCAGATGCTGCTATTTGCATTAAATCGACCTGTTACAATTTACTTAAGGCAAATCATGAAGTTACTGTCTTATCCGATTGCATTACCAGCTGGGATAAAAAGAAAATCCCCGAAATGATACAGTATTATGAAAGTAAAGGCAGCAAAATAGTCCCTTTGAATGACTTGCTATGTCAATAGAAATAAAATATTTTGAAAACCGGGAAGATTGGCGGGAATGGCTGGCTGACAACTTTGAGACTGCAAACGAAGTCTGGTTTGTATTTCCACAAAAGTCTTCTGGTAAAAAAAGTATTACATATAATGATGCTGTTGAAGAAGCCCTTTGTTTCGGGTGGATTGACAGTACGATAAAACCACTTGATAAAGAACATAGAATACAGCGATTTACGCCCAGAAACCCTAAAAGCACATACTCGCAAGCCAACAAAGAAAGACTGAATTGGTTAT
>DQAM01000138.1:0-5778 GCA_003523545.1 Dysgonomonas sp. | reverse complement strand
CGACGCTCTTCCGATCTAAATAAAATGATACATCCTGAATTGGAGGATAAAATACGAACTGCTTTGTCAGAACCTTTTATTTTTCCCGATGATATAATGGACAAATTGAAGGAAAATAAAATTGTCTGGAAAAACTATCAGAACTTTTCTGATGCGTATAAGCGTATTCGGATTGCATATATCGAAGCGGCAAGGAAACGACCGGAAGAATTTGAAAAGCGGTTAAATAACTTTATAAGTAAGACGAAAGAGAATAAAATAATAAAAGGATTCGGAGGAATTGAAAAATACTATTAATCGAAAAAAACATCTTTTGTTCGATTATTTTATGTAAGTTTGTGAATCACTGTTAGGGGTGTTCTTCTTCGTAAGAGCTGAGATTAAACCCTTGAACCTGATATGTTGTAATTGACATCGGAGGGAAACGGTAAAATAGAACTATAAAAAGTAACAACTTTATTATATTATACTTACAACCGTTTCGAGTATTCGAAGCGGTTTTTTTATTTAATTTTTTAATATTTCAAAGATATGATAGACATACAGTCTTTAGTAAATGACCTGAATGCAGTGCGGGCGAAATCTCCTCTTGTTCATAATATTACCAATTATGTAGTAATGAATAATACGGCCAACGGATTATTGGCTTTAGGAGCCTCTCCGGTGATGGCGCATTCGCTGGAAGAAGCAGCGGAAATGGCCAGTATAGCTTCGGCTTTGGTCATCAATATAGGCACGCTCGAACCTCAATGGGTGGAAGCTATGCTGCTAGCAGGTAAAACAGCATTATCTAAAAATATTCCTGTAGTATTCGACCCGGTAGGAGCGGGGGCAACTTCTTATAGAACCCGAGTGTGCAAACAGATAATAGAAGAATGCAGACCGACTATCATTCGGGGAAATGCTTCGGAAATTATGGCCTTGCATCAGGCTAATATAAAAACAAAAGGTGTGGATAGTACGGACTCATCGGATATAGCTGTTTCTTCTGCCCAATCGTTGGCTTTGCAGACAGGTGCTGTGGTTGTGGTAAGCGGACAGACAGATTATATCACGGACGGAAAAAATACGCAAACCGTTGAAAACGGTAATCCGATGATGGCGCGTGTAACAGGTATGGGATGTACTGCCACTGCGGTAGTTGCCGCTTTTGCAGCGGTTGATCCAGATGCATTGCAGGCCGCGGTACATGGAATGGCTGTGATGGGTATAGCGGGGGAGATTGCTTCCGGGAAATCCAGAGGAAACGGGAGTTTACAGGTTAATTTTCTGGATGAACTTTACAATCTGGATGAAACAGCGATAAAGAACATTATAAAATAATCCGGAATGATATCATTTAATTTGGATTTATATCTGGTTACTGACCGTTTGCTTTCTTTATGCCGGCCTTTGGAATGGGTTGTAGAAGAAGCCGTGAAGGGTGGAGTGACTATGGTGCAATTAAGGGAAAAAGAGGCTTCCACCCTTGAGTTTTATAATCTTGCTGTGAGACTGAAAAATATTTTAAAGCCTTACAATGTACCGCTGATTATAAATGATAGGCTAGATATTGCTCTGGCTTGTGATGCGGAAGGATTACATATCGGTCAAAACGATATGCCTTATCATATAGCCCGTAAATTACTGGGAAAAGATAGAATAATAGGGCTTTCGGTGGAAAATTTACAGGATGCGGTAGAAGCTAATAATCTGGATGTGGATTATATCGGGATTTCTCCTGTATTCAGTACTCCGACTAAAACCGACACTTCACCCGCTCTGGGATTGGAAGGAATAAGAGGGATAATGAAAATAAGCAGGCATTCGTCTGTGGGGATAGGAGGAATTAATCTGGATAATGCACAGGATATAATACATGCGGGAGCGGATGGTATATCAGTAGTTTCTGCAATTATGTCTGCTCCATACCCCAAAAAAATGGCAACAGAATTAAAAAATAAAATAGAAAAAGCTAAATTTTTAAAACAAACTTAAATGGATAATATAGAAATCAAATTGGTAGATAAAGAATATCCATATGACTTGCTTTATCTGGCAGACCCGTCGGAAGAGGCAGTCGCGGATTATCTGCACAGAGGCAAATGTTATGTTGCCTATTCTGAAGATAAAATAGTAGGGGAATATGTCTTACTCCCTACACGGCCGTTTACTATAGAACTGGTTAACGTGGCAGTAGCAGAAGAATATCATGGAAAAGGCATAGGTAAAAAACTAGTCAAACATGCCATTAGTATGGCTAAAAATCAAAAATACAAAGTAATTGAAGTCGGAACAGGAGATGCGGGAATCGGACAGCTTGCCCTGTATCAGAAATGTGGATTTATGATGGCATCAATAGATTTTAACTTTTTTAAAAAACATTATTCCGAAACAATTATCGAAAACGGAATAGAATGCCGGCATATGGTACGACTAAGTATGGATTTGTAAATTTAAAATTAACGAATATGAAATGGAGTGAACAAGCATGGAATGCATCTAAACCGACATACAATGAGATATTAAAACAGCCTTTTATTAAAGGACTGATAGACGGTACACTGGATAGGGAAAAATTTATGTTCTATATTCAACAGGATGCTTTATACCTTGCCGAGTACGGAAAAGTTCTGACAGGAATTGCCTCAAAACTTTCCAACCCCGGACATATCGAAGCTTTTATCCATTTTGCGGGAGATAGCATGGCTGTGGAAAAGGCATTGCATGAGAGTTTTGTCAGCAAAATATCTTCTACGGAAAAACCGGAGCCGTCACCTGCTTGTTTACTGTACACTTCCTTTTTGCTGAGACAATTGGCAAATTCGCCTGTTGAAGTGATTGCTTCTGCTGTTTTGCCCTGTTTTTGGATTTACAGGGAAGTAGGTAATTATATTCTTGAAAATCAAATGAAAGGACAAAATCCTTATCATGAATGGATAAATACATACGGCGGGGAAGAATTTGATGCATCAGTAAATTTAGCCATATCCATTTGTGACGAATTAGCTCAAAAATGCACTGAAGAACAACGTCAGCAAATGACGAATGCCTATGTGATGTGTTCAAAGATGGAATGGATGTTCTGGGACAGTGCATGGCGTTTGGAGAAATGGGCGGTGTAATTGAAACTTGTAGATTTTGGATGTCATGCTGAATGTTAATGAAGCATCTGTTGATAAAAGATACTTCGTTTTACTCAGTATGACAATACGATATTAAATTCTTTTATATGAAACATTATAAAATTGCGCTTTCGATTGCCGGGAGCGACCCGAGTGGAGGAGCAGGTATACAAGCCGATTTAAAGACTTTTTCGGCTTGCGGATGTTACGGAGCAACGGTGATAACTGCCGTAGTGGACGAAAATACTATAGGCGTGACAGATGTGCATGCTGTTCCTGTTCTGTTCGTGTCGGGACAAATAAAATCGGTATTGGATGATATAGGTGCCGATGCCATAAAGATAGGGATGCTCCATTCTTCGGAGCTTATATTATCTGTAAAGGAAACATTATCGAGATATAATATTAAAAATATAGTTCTCGACCCTGTTATGGTAGCCACTTCGGGCGATAAATTGTTGCAGGACGAAGCTATCGATACATTGCAAAAAGAACTCATACCTTTTGTAAGGGTTATAACTCCCAATATACCAGAAGCTGAAATATTATCGGGTAAAAAGATTACTAATCAGAAAGGTTTTTCTGCAATTATACGGGACCTTTCTGTTGGAAATAAGGTATCTGTCTTGTTGAAAGCCGGACATTTGACAGGCGATGAATTAATCGATGTGTTTTATAATGCCGAAACAGATGAAATCATAGAATTAAGTTCACAGCGTATTCATACAAAAAATACCCATGGAACAGGTTGTACATTTTCTTCTGCTATTACGGCATTTCTGGCGCACGATTTACCTCTGAACGATGCGATAAGAAACGCAAAAGATTACATGGACAAAGCCATCCGTGCAGGTGCAGAATATGAGATAGGAAAGGGACATGGCCCTGTACATCACTTCTTTAATTTTTGGGAATAAAATAGAATGTTATATTTGTAAAATGGAAAGTAAAGCAACTAAAAAAGGATTGAAAGTAAATCATATCAATCTGGTCATCGATTGTGCCGATGCAGGTATCATGGCAGATTTTTACAGCAAGTTATTAGGGTGGGAGTGGACTCATCCTCAGGCAAACGGCTGGTCAGCGATAACTTCACCCACGGGTTCGGTGATTGCTTTTCAGGAAGTGGAAGGATATCAGCCTCCTGTATGGCCTTGGCAAGAGGGAAAACAAGGACAGATGCTTCATATCGATATATGGGTAGACGATTTGGAAGAGTCGGTACAATATGCCATCGAATGTGGGGCAAAACTGGCTGATGAACAGTTTTTCAGAACATCACGCACCATGATCGACCCCGCCGGACATCCGTTCTGCATCGATACGGACGAACCGGAATAGATAATATATTATATCACTTAAAATTGTTAACCATATGTCACAAGAAATTCAATTATTAAGAGATTCCGAAGTTAAACCTTCCGAACAGGTTATCAGGGATATTTATGATGATAAACTTTTCGAAGTGTATAAAGATATATTTGAGATAATATCGAATCCTGAATTACAATTAACCCACGAGTGGAATTATTACAGGGACGGAAAAGCATGGCTTTGTAAAGTAATCTATAAGAAAAAGACCGTTTTCTGGCTTTCTTTGGGGGATAAGCTTATCAAAACAAGTTTCTTTTTTACTGAGAAAACTCGTGGTGGAGTTATGGAACTTCCCATAAATGAAAAGATAAAGAACGATTTTCTGGAAGTAAAAAATACGGGTAAACTTTTTGCATTGATTATGGATATAGATAGTAAAGAACAACTTAAAGATTTTATAGAAGTAATTAAGTATAAGAAAAGTCTGAAATGAGGAAATTTTTATTTTTTTTGATATCAATAGTTTTGATTAATAATTTGAGTGCTCAAGTAATTGGTGTTTTACCAAATGATTTTAAATCTGTGAGTATTCAGAAATTTAATAATAAATTTCAATTGGTCGACAGCTCAGATAAAATTCTAATTTCCGATCTTGATCAAATCATTAAAGATGAAAATTCGGATCGTTATAAGATTGAAAAGGATGGAAAATGGGGTCTATATTCTAATGTAGGGAAAGAGTTAATACCTATAGAATTTGATAATATTGAAAGAGCTTATAATTGGATTTGGATTGTTGAAAATAATAATATGAAAGGATTATATAATATTAATCACGGAAAATTGCTTCCTACTATTTATACATCTTTTACATTTACTTATCGCTTTGATTCTGAAATTATCGTTGAAAAAGATAATTTATATGGAATTTTTAATGAGAAAGGAAAAGAAATTTTGCCGATTGTTTATGAAAATATATCAATGGAAAATGGATTGATAAAGTTAATTAAAAATGGTAAAAAAACATATTTAATTGATAATAAAATAGTTGATTATTGTATAGAAAGTCGATTTTATGTTTATGGTGATTATCCCTCTGATAATAGATTATATTATGTAATCCAAGATGGGGAGAGCAAAGGTATTTTAGATGATGAAAATAAAGTCACAATTAAACCAGTATATGAAGATATAATAGTCAATCATACTAATTCAAGAGAGACTATGATTTTTGTTAAAAAAGATGGTTTTTGGGGAATTATTGATATCAATGGGAATATTTTAATACCTATAGAATACCAAAATATAGAATATTTCAATGATGAATATTTTATAATAGAGGAGAATAATTTAAAACGAT
>DQAM01000008.1 GCA_003523545.1 Dysgonomonas sp. | reverse complement strand
ATTGTACCTGTACACGGCTGTAACTGGTTAGTAATAATTTTCAGCAACGTCGTTTTCCCTGAACCGTTAGAACCTCTAAGAACAATCCTGTCACCACTTTTTACCAGAAAATCCAGAGGTTCTTTCCATAGAAATTTATTACTGTATGCAAAGTTTATTTTTACACCTTTAACCAATATTTTACCTGGGTGGAGCGCTGAATTATTAAAATCGATTTTCATCGCTTTTATATCAGGTATCACCTGCCTGATTTTTGATATATCTTCCGATATTTTAGTCATTTTGCCGGCATGGATATCTTTCAGTTTCGTACCGCTTTTTTCAGCTTTATCCTGAAAAGTGTTCATAGCCATTTTGCCTACACCCTTCTTTATGTTGGCTTTTTTGCCTCTGGTTTCATGTTTTTGTTTACGCTCGGCTGTTTCTATTGCCGTTTTACGGGCTATTCTCAGTTGTTTATGCTTTTCTTCCAGTTTTAACTGTAAGCTTTGAATCGCTTTTTCTTTTTCAGCTTTAAAGAAATCATAATTGCCTGCATAATAAACCATTTCATCTTTATCCAATTCATATATCTCGGGCATGAGGTTGAGCAGTGTACGGTCATGGCTTATAACTAATATAGAGTTTTTTGAGCTGACAATCTTATCATATAATCTTTTCCTCCAGACCCGGTCGAGATGATTCGTCGGTTCGTCCATCAATATTATATCCGGTTCATGTATTGAAATTCCCGCCAGAAATACTTTTGTTTTTTCACCTCCGCTTAATCTGGAAAAATCATCCGAAAGAGTGAGGTAGTCTAAGCCCCATTCAGCGAGAGCTATCAAAGCCCGGTCTTCAATCGTCCAGTCGTCATCCAAAATAGTGAAATTTTCGTTAGAAGCGTTGCCATTTGTAATAGCTTCCAAAGCTTTCAATTTCTGTTCAATTTTCAAAGCACTGGCAATGTTCAGGTCGTTATATTGGCCGAAGTGCTGGGGAATGTAATAGATGCTTCCGTTTCTAATAATATTCCCTCCCGAAGGGAACAATTCGCAATTTATAATTTTCATAAGTGTGGATTTTCCAACACCGTTGTTTCCTACCAGTCCTATTTTCTGCCCTTTTTCGATCGAAAAACTTATATTTTCGAAAAGCATATCTTTATTTGGGTGTAAATAACTTAGATCTTTTATAATAATACCCATAATTTCAGCATATTAAAAGTTAATGTACTCAGTGAATTAACAGATACGGGTATCAAATGGGAAGATAACAAATCTATAAAAGAAGTGCGCCCGGTAAATGTAAAAAATAAAAACAGGAGATTAATCCAATTGCTAAAACCGTTTCCTTATTATTAAAAATAGGAACGGAAACCCGTATGTAGAAAAGTGGTTTTTTTAGATTCTCATTGGAGTATTTATGATGTTCGCCTGCAAAGATAATAAAAAACCTGTGAATGTCAATTGCTTTATTGATATTTTCCATACTAAAGAAGGGTTAATAGAATATGAAGAACATGGTATTATTTAACAAAAAAAATTATCCGGTATCTCTACTTGTTCCTATTTTTGAGATCGGAAGAGCGCTTTTCATTCAGAGGAAAGTATACTATCATTAATGGAAAAAATTTTAGAAAAAGCTGTACAAATAGCTGTAAATGCACACTTCGGGCAAAAAGATAAGTCCGGGTCGCCTTATATTCTTCATCCTTTGCGGGTTATGCATGCTGTTGATACTACAGATGCTAAGATAACCGCAATTCTGCACGATGTAGTGGAGGATACTCCGGTAACATTCGACGACCTTATCGAAGCAGGTATACCTAAACATTTGGTTATAACATTGAGACTGCTGACTCATACCGATAACCTGAGTTATGAGGATTATATTATGCGCCTGTCCGAAAATCCTTTGGCTGTAAAGGTAAAGCTGGCAGACTTAAAAGACAATATGGATCTGTCGCGTATGAAAGAAGTATCGGAAGACAATATCGAATTATTTCAGAAATACGTATCCAGTTACCGCTACCTCAAAGAGCGTTTGTTATAATTAACACAACATTCTATGTATTTTGTTGTTTAAAAGTAAGAGAATAATAAATACAAAATACATTTTTATGAAGAATATAGCATTAATAGGAGCTACCGGATTTGTGGGCTCGGCTATCCTAACCGAAGCGTTGAATAGGGGATTTCATGTTCAGGGTATAGTACGGAACATTGAAGGCATAAATATAAAAGAGAAAAACTTTGGAGCCTTACAAGCCGATGTGATGGATACAGACAGGCTGTCCGAACTACTAAAAGGGCATGATGCCGTCATCAGCGCTTACAATCCCGGCTGGTCAAATCCCAATATATACGAAGATACATTGAAAGGTTATCGTTCTATACTCGATGCGGTAAAGAAAGCGGGTATACAACGGTTTCAGATGGTAGGAGGAGCAGGAAGTCTTTTTGTCGCACCTAATGTAACATTGATATCGTCAGGCAAAATACCCCTCAAGTTAAGGCCGGGAATTGAATCTTTGGCAAAAGTGCTTACAGATTACCTGATTCCCGAAAAAGAATTGGATTGGGTTTTCTTTTCTCCGGCAGCGAACCTGAGTAATGGAACAAGAACCGGCGAGTATAGACTGGGAAAAGATGATATGATTTTTGATTCAAGGGGTGAAAGCGAGATCTCGGTAGAAGATTATGCAAAAGCAATGATTGATGAACTGGAAAATCCACAACATCATCGTGAAAGATTTACGATAGGTTATTAGAATATTTTCTGTAAAAGAAATGGAGTCCTGTATGTATTTTATGCAGGATTTTTTTTATTTCAGTATGTAGTAAAATGAATTTATATGTAAGTATAAGAAACAATTCTTTCAAAAAATTAATAAAAACTGATATATTTGCTTTTGGTTTGGTTTATATTCTAATACCCATTGAAAACAGAGAAAGACCTTTTGTTAGAACTTCAACAAGGCTCGGCCGGAGCTTTTGAAGAACTGTTTCATCGATACGGAGGAAAATTGTACAATTTTGTTTTAAAGTTATCTTCAGGAAATAAATATCTGGCCGAAGAAATGGTTCAAAATACCTTT
>DQAM01000095.1 GCA_003523545.1 Dysgonomonas sp. | reverse complement strand
GCTTCGTGAAAAAGCACGCCTCGGCGGTGGACAGAAAAGAATCGACGCTCAACATGCAAAAGGTAAATACACAGCGCGTGAACGTATCGCTATGGTATTGGACGAAGGAAGTTTCGAAGAGTTCGATATGTTTGTAGAACACCGTTCCACAAACTTCGGCATGGACAAGCAAAAATTCTTGGGCGACGGTGTTGTTACCGGTTGCGGAACTATCGACGGACGTCTTGTTTACATTTTCGCACAGGATTTTACCGTGATGGGAGGATCATTATCCGAAACCATGGCTATGAAGATCTGCAAAGTAATGGACATGGCGATGAAAGTAGGCGCTCCATGCATCGGAATCAACGACTCGGGTGGTGCACGTATACAAGAAGGAGTAAATGCTTTGGCCGGTTATGCCGAAATTTTCCAGCGCAATATCCTTGCTTCGGGTGTAATACCTCAGATATCAGGTATATTCGGACCTTGCGCCGGCGGTGCTGTTTATTCTCCTGCTCTTACTGACTTCAATATCATGACAGAAGGCACTTCATATATGTTCCTTACCGGACCGAAAGTTGTAAAGACTGTAACCGGTGAAGACGTTACCCAGGAAGAATTGGGTGGAGCCTCTGTACATACTACCAAATCAGGCGTAGCGCATTTTGCGGCCGAAACAGAAGAAGACGGTATAAGCCTGATCCGTCATTTGTTAAGCTTCCTTCCGTCTAACAATATGGAAGAGGCACCCCGCATAGAATGTGAGGATTCTATATCCAGAATGGAAGATTCGCTGAACGAAATTATTCCTGACAACCCGAACAAACCTTACGATATGTACGAGGTGATCGGAGCAACTGTGGATAACGGCGAATTCCTGGAAGTACATTCTGCTTATGCAAAAAATATAATTATTGGTTTTGCTCGTTTCAACGGACAATCGGTGGGTATCGTTGCCAACCAACCTAAATACCTTGCAGGAGTATTGGACATCAATGCTTCACGCAAAGCGGCGCGTTTCGTACGTTTCTGTGATGCTTTCAATATTCCTCTTGTAACATTGGTAGACGTACCGGGATTCCTTCCGGGTACAGGCCAGGAGTACGGCGGTGTAATTGTGCATGGTGCAAAACTACTCTATGCTTACGGGGAAGCTACTGTACCTAAAGTAACAGTTACTCTGCGTAAGTCTTATGGAGGTTCGCACATCGTAATGAGCTGTAAACAGCTTCGCGGTGATATAAACTATGCATGGCCTACTGCCGAAATCGCAGTAATGGGTGCAGATGGTGCAGCAGAAGTTCTTTATGCTAAAGAAATCAAAGCTGAAACTGATCCTGAAAAGCAAGCAGAAGTAGCGGCAGCTAAAAAAGACGAGTACAATAAATTGTTCTCTAATCCTTACAACGCTGCGCGTTACGGATATATCGACGATGTAATAGAGCCAAGAAATACACGCTTCCGCGTGATTCGTGCCCTTGAACAACTGAGAACAAAAAGACAAGTTAATCCTGCTAAAAAGCATGATAACCTGCCACTGTAATCTCTAATTGAAAAATTAAAGCTATGAGCGATATAAACAATGAAATATTGGCTGCTATCGGAATGGCGATCTATGATCTCCAGGACGAAGTACACGATGTGGAAGCCAAAGTTATAACAATCGTCAGGAGAAAGTCGCAGGATTACCTCCCTTGGGCTTCTAAAGACCAATTGATGAGGCAGCTCCCATTCAGGAGATAAGGCGGCAAACCTTTATAAAAATCGTATATATAAAATGAAAAAGTTTAAATATAAAATAAACGGAAACGAATACGAAGTGGCTGTTGATAAAGTGGAGGACACAACAGCTGAGGTCACTGTAAACGGAACATCGTACACAGTAGAACTGGAAAAACCTAAAGTGGAAGAAGCTGCTCCAAAAATCCAACGTCCTGTTGCAAGTTCGTCGGGCAGTTCAAAACCTGCAGGCGGCGGCGGTGCCGGTGCTGTTAAATCTCCGCTTCCGGGAATCATTATTGATGTATTAGTCAATGTAGGAGACCAGGTAGAAAAAGGACAGACTGTAGTAATGCTTGAAGCTATGAAAATGGAGAATGCTATCAATGCTCCTGCAGCCGGAAAGGTTTCTGCAATCAGTGTAAATAAAGGAGACTCAGTTCTCGAAGGCGTTACTCTTGTAACCATAGAATAAGTTTATCCAAACTGAATATAAAGAAATACCCTTTCCTATTTTTAGGAAAGGGTATTTTAATATGATTGACTGGATTATATATCACAAATTTTGATACATTTTTCGAGAGAAGCGATCTTATCCTTTTGCATAGGCACAAACTCCTGGCCTACAAAGCCTTTATATCCTACTTCAATAAGAGTTTTCATAATAGCAGGATAATATAGTTCCTGTGATTCGTCTATTTCTCCCCTGCCGGGACTTCCTCCTGTATGGATATGCGAGAAATACGGATGATACTTCCGTATATTATTTATTATATTGCCTTCCATAACCTGCATATGGTATATATCGTAAAGAAGCCTGAAATTAGGAGAACCTATACGCCGGCATAATTCGACTCCCCACACCGTATGATCGCATAAATAATCTTTATGCTCCATGCTGTTCAGCAGTTCCATTGTTATTATCACATTGTGCTTTTCTGCAATCGGGATAATGCGCTTCAACCCCTTTTCACAGTTTTCCCAACCCTGCAAATCAGTTGCCCCGCTCCGTTTTCCTGAGAAACATATTAAATTATGCAAGCCTGCCGCTGAAACTTTGGGTATAACTTGTTCATCGCTT
>DQAM01000180.1:6468-7373 GCA_003523545.1 Dysgonomonas sp. | reverse complement strand
TGTATTTTATAGGTTAACGACGTGAGAATGCCGTTTGTACTCATTGCCATGATTTTTTTTAAGAAAGAATTAAAGTTTTAACAGTGCTGTAAGTCTGATACTCTCCACGAAAGAATATTTCAGTTGACATTATAAGTAGGAGAATTCTATTTTATCAGACTTACAGAAATCTCTCTTCCATCTATACGATAAGTAATAGGAGTAGTAGTGCTTATATATTCTAAAATTTTGTCTAAATCTTTTCTCATATCCAGCTTACCACTGACTGTGACTTTGCGGAACTCTTCTTTGTTAAAATTTGTAGAAGTGTTATAATGGCGGTCTATCCGTCCTAAAAGCTTATCTAAACTTTCGCTTTGAAGTAGTAAATATCCGTTTACCCACGATATGTATCCTGTAACATCTACATTTTTGAGGTCTGTTTCTTTAGAGCGTAGATCATAGGAAAATAACTGGTTCGGAACCATATTGTAAGATGTTTTATCATTTTTACTGTTTACATCTACTTTACCGGATACCAGAACCACAGTTTGCTCGTTTTCGTTATCGTATGCTGTAATGTTTAATTTGGTTCCGAGTACTCTTACATCGAGTTCATTAGTCTTAATTATAAATGGCTGTTTTTCATGTTTTGCAACATCGAAATAGGCTTCACCCGTCAGATATATTTCCCGCTTTTTACCTTCGAATACAGAAGGATAAAGTATTTTACTCCCGGCATTTATCCATACTTTAGTCCCGTCGCTTAATGTCAGGAAAGTTGTTTTTCCATAAGGGACAAATAATTGATTGATATTACTATTATTTTCCTCATCCGTATTAATCTCTTGTGAGTTGACTTTTACACGTCCATCCGTATCATATATTACCTCTGCACTATCGGATTTCATATTCACCAGTTTATT
>DQAM01000180.1:0-6441 GCA_003523545.1 Dysgonomonas sp. | reverse complement strand
AGTTTATTATCCGGCAGTACTAATGTTACATCTCCTGTTGTCAAATCCAAATCGTTGAGATTATTGTTCATAAGTGATATATAATCTATATCTTCCCTATTACGATCGTATGACATAAAAAACCACAGATTAACCGCTATCAAAGCAAATACAGCAGCTACAGAAGCAGCTTTCAGCCAGATTCGCCTTGATGATTTTAATCTGCTATTTTTCTTGATTGTTTCTTCCTCTATCTTACTCCATATTTCCTGCCGTTGACCTGACGATAATTCAGGTTCATTTACCTTTAGATTTTCCAATATACTTTTTAAAATATTTATATTCTCACCTATTTTTCTATCTGATTTTGCCTTTTCTTCCCAATAAAAATCTAATTCCGGAGTTGGATTTATTATCCATTCCAGAAAGTTTTTATCTTCTAAAAATAGGTTGAAAATTTTATCGTTTAGCTTTTCTTTCATTCTTACAGATATTTCTAAAAGCTAAACGAAGTACAATAAAAGTTTGTACTCAACAAAGAAAGCAATATCCAGTATTTAAATGTTAAAATATTACTTTTTCAATTATACATAATAATAAGCAAAGTGGATAAGAAAGACAGGAAGATCCATTATAGACCTTATTTTTGTGATGGAACGATGGATAAGGTTGCGTGCTGATTGGTAGTTAATCTGTAATAGTTGTGATATTTCTTCGTAAGATAATCCCATCTGGAATTTTAAATATATAGCTTCTTTCTGACGAGCATTTAACATCCCCAGGACTTTTTCAAATTTTTCTTTAATCTCTTCTTCATCTGAGTTATTTTCTTCCGTATCATAATAGAGAGAAGCTATAAAGGGTAAATTTTCGGGAGATGTGTATATAATACGTTTATTTTTAGCCAATGCATCTATTATCATATTCTTCAAGGAATAAAGTAAATAGAATTTAGGGTTTGTAGTCGATGATAACGAAGATCGGTTATTGTATAGTTTTATAAATAAATCCTGTACGCAGTCCTTGACAAAATCTTCATCATGGATAAACTTCATTCCATAACGATAGAGTGTATCTAAATATGATTCGAAAAGCAATGAAAAGGCATTGTTATCTCCCTGTCTGAAATTATCCCAGACTTCGATCATATCTGTCTCGTTTGTTTTCAATACAATCCCTTTTAACATACATTCAAACTACAAATATAGTCTATCTTAAAGTATATATTAAAATTGTTCCGGTAAAATCATTATTTACCGGCCTAAATAAAAAACAGCCCGGGTTGAAAAACCCGGGCTATCAGTAAAATACAGATATCTATTATCGTAACGAAACTTACGTTACATAGATTTTATTGAGCAAACTTTAAGCCATCCAGTTTATTCCATGATCCGCGTGTAAAATCAGGAATTTCGACAGGAGCTGAGCCATTATCTAAAGAAATCTCAGTCAGAGGGATCAAACAGCACCATTCGGCCAGGTCATATACATCCATATCCATTGGAAGGCCTTTTTGCAGGCAATAGATCAGACGGTAGTCCATGATAAAGTCCATACCGCCGTGACCGCCGACTTCCTGCGCTTTTTCCAGAACTGTTTTCTTATCATCAAACATCGCTTTAGTAATAGGATGCTGATATTTTTTCATTATAGCCAGTTTTGTTTCAGGACTCATATATCTATGAGCGTTCAAATCTTCGTGGTTTGGAACGGTTTCTGAGTCGAGATCATCTCCACCCAACGCATAAGCACCTTCATGATATGGTATGGGATTATTATCCCTTATAGGATATTTATCGGCAAAGCCTTTTGTTCCTGTCAACTGATACATACGGCTATATGGGCGCGGCGACGTCACATTATGTTCTATCAGGATCGACTTGCCTTTTTCAGTACGGATAAGGGTGGATGTATGATCCCCATTACGGAAGTCTTTCACATCTTCTCCTGTTTTTTCTTTTATAAACGCAGGATTTCCAACCGCTTTGGTATCTACTGATACAAGAAAATTCATTTTATCGCCGCGGTGGATATTCATAGCCTGGCACACAGGAGCTAGGCCATGGGTAGGATACAAGTCACCACGATGTTTGCGGTTATAATCCATACGCCAGTTATTCCAGTATCTTTGCCAAAATGGCTGAAGTCCATGTATGTATGCGCCTTCGCCATGCAGAACCTCACCGAATAAACCTTGTTGTACCATGTTGAGAGTAGTCAATTCAAACGTATCGTAGTTACAGTTTTCGAGAGGAACACAGTGCAGACGTTTTTGTTCAGCCAGGTTTATTAGTTCCCATATTTCGTCCATGTTCATGGCAGATGGAACTTCGATAGCAACATGTTTGCCATCTTTCAGGGCCTGAATACCAATTTTAGCATGGTGCAGCCAGTCTGTAGCAATGTAAATCAGATCGACATTGGGCAGAGCTGTAACTTCTCTCCAGATTTCGGTGTTGCCGTAATATTCTTTGGCTTTGTCAACTCCAGCGTCTTCAAGCATTTTATTTACTTTCTTGACGTTTTTTTCCTCCACATCACAAAGTGCTACAACTTCGACCCCGTTGATATGCGTCATTCTTTTTACCGCACCGGGTCCGCGCATACCAAGGCCGATAAATGCCACACGTACTGTGGGAATAGGATCGGTTCTGAGTTGAAGGACATCGGTCTGACCTGCCGGACGTGCCGGAACAGGTGTGCTTATCATACGGGAGTTTGCCGAATTTTGTGCTATGCCTAATAAAAAGCAAGAGATCAGCAGTGAAAATAAAAAGGTTCGTTTCATTGTCATTTAAAGTTACTAATTGGTTATTATAACATTAGGTATGTTTTCCGTAACAAATATATGTAAACTAAACGATTCTTGCACATGTATGTACTCAGTTTATTCAATTATTTATATATTACGGGATACACCATATTATTTTAATCAGGTTATAGCTTGTTGATACGCACCTTTTTCTTCAACGGGCACTTCTTTAATATTAACTTTTATAACAAATCCCTGTCCGCTGTTCTGATACTCCGCCGGAATAGGTATATTATAATAATAAGAACCGGATTTATCCCGTCCCCCGTCATTTATTACGGCTGTTTTTCCAGAAGATATAAAGACGGCATTTTCTATGACATACACCTGTCCCCGCATTTTGCTTCTGGGCACTTTTACTTTAAGGATGTTATTCATCGGTTTATTAAAAACAGATAAATAGATATCATTTCCCTTTTGAGTAGAAAATCCCCAATCCTGTTTTTCAAGTATTGAATGATGGACTCCGTATACTGCTTCGCCGTTCACAGCCATCCACTCTCCTATCCCTTTGGCTATATTAGTTTCTTCGGGACGTATATTTCCTTTACCGTCAGGACCGAAATTGATGACAAAATTTCCGTCCATTGAATTAGCTTTTACAGCCATCTCCACCAAGTCGTAAGGAGTTTTAATATATGTCAAAGACCAATCCCGGTGGTATCCCCACTGGTTTTCGGGAACAGTCATTACACAATCCCAATCGAAGCCTTTTGTTTCTTCCAAGCTGTTCGGTAAATTCCTTTCATAACGCTGGTCATAATCATCGATGAGATCACCATTCGCGTCCTCATGCCTGTTGCCATATTCATCGGAACGGAAACGGCTGCCGATAATCAAACCGGGATGCTTTTCCCTGAGTTCATTACCCAGATTATCTACCCATGCAGCGTTCCTTACCCAGGCCACATCCCATGAACCATCGAACCAAAGGCCTTTAATCTGTGGATAATTATCCAATAATTCAAAAAGCTGGTTACGCGTAAATGTTTTAAAATCCTCATAGCGTTCTTCTTCGGCCTTTGTTTTAAATGGATTTTCCGCTGTACCATCCTGATATGCCTTTTTAATGGCCGGAGAATTGATATTACCTCCCGAGACATATCCCGGATGACTCCAATCGATGATTGAGAAATAAAGATATACATCGATACCTTCGGCTGTATAGGCATCTACAATCTGTTTTACAATATCCTTCTTGTAAGGTGTATTAGCAATAGTATAATCTGTATACTTGCTGGGCCACATACAAAAACCATCATGATGTTTTGTCGTGAATATCATATATTTAGCCCCCATATCTTTAGCCTGCCTGGCCCATGCTTTTGCATCGAAATCGGTCGGATTAAATTGTTTATACAGATTATCGTATTCCTGAATAGAGATAAGCCCCGACGAACGGAACCATTCAGCGGCACCTCCCGATGTCTTTCCATTCCATTGTCCTCCCGGGATCGCATATACACCCCAATGTATGAACTGTCCCAGTCCGTATTCGCGCCATCTCTGCATATATGCATCCGTACGCTTACCGATGCGGTGGGCTCCGTGTTTTAAAGGAATTCTTTCCTTTTTCTCCGTCTGAGCAAAGCACACAGACGAAATAATGCTAAACATCAGAAATGCTGAAACAATGTGTTTTTTCATATTCTTTATTTTATCAAATTATTATAATCCTATATGTTCATGGGTTTTCTTTGTTGGCTGAGTAGTATCTACCCCATTCTTATTGTCTGGCGAATAATTCCAGACAACTTTATCTTCATAATCTCTGCCGTTATATTTCACTTTTACCTGAACAATGTTTTCACCTCCTTTGAGTTGCACATTATCAAAAATATAATGAACTGCTGTAGTACCTTCCCTGTGATTCGTAATTTCCCGGCCGTTGACCAATAACTGCGGTGTACCGATATTGGAATAAACAGTAACAGGAGTCACCTCATTTACCCTCTCAGTGGCACGGCGCTGTGTCAGATATAGTACAGGCTCTTTGCTCCAATTAGCCTTATACCAATAGAAAGGATCTTTTTTTACTTTCCGGTCAAATGTTACCAGGCCTTTCATATTTCTGGCTTCTACCCCCCCCTGTGTATTCACGGGTGTTGCAAAATCAAATGTATTCCATACATAAGACGCCAGCAGATACGGATGTTTAGCAATGACACCCCATTGTATTTCATGGAATTTGGTAGAAAATGTTTCGGGATAGAACTGTGAGAAATAACGCCCGAATTCTCCTACAACTTCTTCCTGCTGATTTATATTTGCTTCTGCACCATATTCGGAAAATATCACTTTATAATCTGGGAAATCACGTTCCATGCCTTCTACCCATTTCTTGATATCTCCTATTTCACCGCTATACCATCCAAAATAGTGGTTGATGCCCTGCACATCTGCTGTCAGGTTAGAAGCCTGGTCTACTTTAGAATAACCGCTTACGGAAACCGTATACCTGTAGGGGTCTTCCGATTTAGCCAGATCGTTGAGTTCGGTAGTCAATGCGACTGTATAATCGTAAGGCACATATACTTCGTTATGCAATCCCCATATATAAATAGACGGATGATTATAATTCTGCCGGATCAACTCTACCAACTGCTGCTTAGCATTATCCGCTTCCTTGGTGCTTACCCGGTTTACATAAGGTATCTCCGCCCAAATTATGAATCCCATACTGTCGCACTTCGAATATATATATTCTGATTGTTGATAATGTGCAAAACGAATGGTAGTAGCTCCCATTTCTTTTATAATAGCCAGGTCGGTGTCGTGCTGTTCGTTGCTCAGTGCACTACCGTATTGCCACCAGTCCTGATGACGGCAAACTCCATACATAGGAACCTTTTTTCCATTAAGATACATTCCTTCTGCTGTCCGCAATTCGAAATGCCTTAAGCCCAAAGGCTGGATGACTTCGTCTATTACCGTTCCGCCCATGATTACCTGTGATACCACTCTATATAAATAAGGGTCTTCGAGTCCTTGCCAAAGATGAGGATTTTTTATAGCAAAATCCTGCGTAATAAACTGCCGTCCCTGTGGAGGCAGAACTACGGGCTGCTCCTGCTTCGATTTTATTCTGCCGTCTGTTTCATATATAGTCGTAATAAGCTTTACAGTTTTGGTTTCACGATACTTGTTATCCAGTTTTGTCTTAATTATTACATCTGCCGATTTGGATGTTACATTATCCTGACTGATGAAAACCCCGGGCGAAGCATAATCGTTTACAGCTATACTAACCTTATCTGTAATTATAAGATCGACCGGACGATACATTCCTCCATATACACCAAACAGCGTATGATTGATAGGTATAACATCGGGACGAGACGCATTATCTGCTTTTACAACTATCTCATTGGGTTCTCCAAATTTCAACAGCTTTGTCAGTTCAACCACAAATGCAGAATATCCGCCCTTATGACTGCCTGCAAACGCTCCGTTCACCGATATTTCTGCTGTGGAAGCAACTCCCTCGAAACGAAGAAAGATCCTTTTATCTTTCAAAGAAAGATCCGGGGTATACGTTTTTTTATAATAAGCCTCACCTGCATAGAATATATTCTTTTTTACCTGCATGTCCTCAGCATTCCATGTATGAGGAATTTTCACCTGCTGCCATTCGTCGTTCATAGCTTTCG
>DQAM01000179.1 GCA_003523545.1 Dysgonomonas sp. | reverse complement strand
GAGCATGATAAATATCAAAAAAGTCATTTTATTACTGATGGTGTTTTCTGGTTTTTTGCACGCCTTCGCCAAAGAACCGGTCGATTATGTAGATATGTTTGTAGGAACTTCAAATTCGCGGTGGATGCTCGGGCCTTATGCGCAGGAACCCTTCGGCATGATACAGCTGGGACCGGACAATCAGGGTAATGTATGGATGGGAGGATACGAATATGCTATCAATAGCGTATCGGGATTCAGCCATATTCATGCATGGACGATGGGCGGACTGATGATGATGCCGACTACGGCGGATCTCGCTCTGTCCAATCCTTCTGTCGACTCGCCCTATAAAGGAGCTAATGCAGGTTATCATTCGCGAATAATGAAAGAAACCGAAAAAGCTTCACCCGGATATTACTCTGTATATCTTTACGACCACGAAGTGACAGCCGAATTGTCTGCTACTACCCGCTGTGGAATACACCGTTATACTTTTCCGGAGAAAAAAGAATCCAGAATATTAGTCGACCTGCTTTTTCCTACCGAATGGGATTACGGTTTCCGGGTGAAGGATGCACGCATTACATCCGTCTCGGATACTGAACTCGAAGGGTATGCCGATTGCCAGTCGGGTCCCTGGAGCAGTTGGAACGAATACAAACTCCATTTCATAATTCGTTTCAGTAAACCTTTCAGCCGATTGAACGGCTGGAACGAGAGCGGCGAACAGGATAATATAAAAAGTATAGCCGGTAAAAATGATATAGGAGTGTATGCTGTTTATTCGACCGCGAAAGATGAGGTTATAACCGTATCTACCGCCATTTCTTTGGTCAGTATCGAACAGGCGCGCTTGAATATGGATGCAGAGTTGAAACCTTTAAATTATGATTTTGACCGTGTAGTAAACCAAACTAGACAAAAGTGGAATACTTTGCTGGGAAAAATAAAAGTTGAAGGCAGAAGCGAAGCCGATAAATCAAAATTCTATACCAACCTGTACCGGGCTTTTGCAGGAAAACAGACCTGGAACGATGCTGACGGGAAATATATGGATGCCTGCGAGCAAGTCAGGCAGCTCGAAACGGGAAATATGTATGGAGGCGATGCCTTCTGGAATACTTACTGGAATTTGAACGGTTTATGGTCGATAATGTCGCCGCACATCATCGATGATTGGGTGACTACACAGCTGGAAATGTTCAAGCATTCGGGCTGGACAAGTAAAGGCCCTGCGGGACTCGAATATTCAGGTATAATGGAGGGTTCGCACGAAACTGCCCTGATGGTTGCCGCATACCAGAAAGGAATACGCAAAGACGGAGAAGATA
The DNA here is from genome assembly GCA_003523545.1 of Dysgonomonas sp. Taxonomy (GTDB): domain Bacteria; phylum Bacteroidota; class Bacteroidia; order Bacteroidales; family Dysgonomonadaceae; genus Dysgonomonas_A. The sequence goes on along the minus strand of DQAM01000179.1, from coordinate 3,423 downwards.
TTTACAAAGCTGTATACAAGAATGTCACAGAACCCGGAATCAACCATCCTTGCGGAGGTTATTGCAGCAATCCGCTGCTGGATGTATATATCGAATACGGATATATGCCCATGGAAAAAAGTGTGGTTTCCAAAACGCTCGATTATGCATTTGACGATTGGTGTGTCGCCCAGCTTGCAACAGTGTTAGGGAAAAAAAAGGATGCGGAATATCTGAATGAAAGATCGAAGAATTACAAGAACGTCTTTCACCCCGAAAAGAAATTTGTTGTCAGGAGAGATATGCAGGGTAATTGGGATAAGAATTTCGATGTCTTTTCTAACGAAGGCTTTATCGAAGGCAATAGCTGGCAATATTCATGGTATGTCCCCCATGATACCGAAGGACTGGTCGAATTAATAGGGAAAGATTTATTCAACAGCCGCCTGGAAGATGGTTTCGATAAATCGGAGGAACATAAATTTTCGGCTCATGTGTTTGACCGTACGATGGGACAGTCCGCCGAATTTTATATCAACCACGGCAACGAAGTCAATATGTGCACGCCTTTCCTGTTCAATTATTCGGGTAAACCATGGCTTGCCCAGAAATGGACAAGGAAGATATTAAATAAATTCTACGGTATGACACCTTACCACGGATGGGAAGGCGATGAAGACGAAGGGCAATTGAGTGCATGGTATGTAATGGCGGCCATGGGGCTTTTCGAAATGAAAGGGGGAGTGGAGGTAAATCCCGGATTAGATCTTGCCAGCCCTATTTTTGATAAGATTACTATACAATTGGATAATCAATATTATAAAGGGGATACCTTTATAATAGAAACATCTAATAATTCGGAAGAAAACATATATGTACAGGAGGTATATCTGAATGGAAAAGCTTTAAATAAACCCAGAATACCCTTTTCGGCAATTTCAAATGGCGGGCACTTATTGTTTAAGATGGGGAATAAGCCAAACTACGATTGGTACAAATAAGATCGAATATTTTTCATACCCCAAAAACTGTCATATCTTTGTTATAGCTAGTTTTTTGAAATCATGGAATACCGTGATATGATAAAATTCGTATGATTACCGAAATACTTTCGGACACTATATTAATCTTTAAATATAAGTTATGAACCATAAATTCTTCTTCATCCTGTTTATTGTTCTCTTTTCTGGTGCTGCATCGGCTTTTGCTCAAAATAATAAATTTGAAATAGGAAATAAAACATTCTTGTTGAATTCCAAACCTATTGTAATCAAAGCTGCAGAAATACATTATCCACGTATTCCCGCCGAATATTGGGAACACCGCATAAAGATGTGCAAAGCTTTAGGCATGAATACGATATGCCTGTACGCATTCTGGAATATCCACGAACAGCGCCCGGGAGAATTTAACTTTACGGGACAAAATGATATTGCCTCCTTCTGCCGGTTAGCGCAAAAGCATGGCATGTATATTATTGTCCGCCCCGGACCGTATGTATGTGCAGAGTGGGAGATGGGCGGACTGCCCTGGTGGCTTTTGAAGAAAAAGGATATAGCCCTGCGTACCAATGATCCGTACTTCATGGAACGGGCAGGGTTGTTTCTGAAAAAGATAGGGGAACAACTGGCCGGGATGCAGATAACACGGGGAGGCAATATAATTATGGTACAGGTCGAAAACGAATATGGGGCTTATGCTACAGATAAAGACTACATATGGAATATAAGAGATGCGGTTAAAGATGCGGGTTTTACGGATGTGCCCCTTTTCCAGTGCGATTGGTCGTCCAATTATCTGAATAATGGTTTGGACGATTTGTTATGGACAATAAATTTCGGTACGGGTGCCAACATAGATGCTCAGTTTGAAAGCCTGAAAAAGAACAGGCCCGACACCCCGCTCATGTGCAGTGAGTTTTGGAGCGGGTGGTTCGATCATTGGGGAAGAGCACACGAAACGAGAGATGCCGAAACTATGATTGCAGGGCTTAAAGATATGCTGGACAGGAATATCTCATTCAGTTTATATATGACGCATGGAGGAACTACTTTCGGACACTGGGGCGGAGCTAACAGCCCCGCTTATTCGGCGATGTGTAGTTCCTATGATTATGATGCACCGATCAGTGAAGCCGGATGGACTACTGAAAAATATTTTAAGCTGAGAGAACTTTTATCAGGATATATGGATGACAATGAAACTATTCCTGAAATACCACAATCTATTCCGACTATACAAATTCCTGAAATTAAATTTACTGAATCGGCATTGGTATTTGAAAACCTGCCTGAGCCCAAATTTTCGGCAGACATCAAGCCTATGGAATACTTCGACCAGGGCTGGGGTAGCATTTTATACAGAACGACCTTACCCGAAGTAAAAGAGGAAAGCAGGCTTGTCATAACAGAAATGTGTGATTGGGCGCAAGTATATATTGATGGTGTTTTAGTTGGACGGTTAGACCGGCGCAGAGGTGAAAATTCCGTTAGATTGAATGGTATTGCTAAAGGTTCGCGGTTAGATATATTGATAGAGGCTATGGGACGTGTCAATTTTGATGAAGCTATCCACGACCGGAAGGGTATCACGGAAAAGGTTGAACTGATAACTCCTAAAAAAACAATCGGATTGAAAAACTGGCAAATCTTTAATTTGCCCGTTGATTATAATTTTATAGCGGATAAAAATTTCAAAAAGAATAATGTACCTCATTCTGCTCCTGCTTATTATAAGGCTGGTTTCACCTTGGATAATCCGGGCGATGTTTTCCTCGATATGCAGGAATGGGGAAAAGGTCTGGTATGGGTAAACGGAAAATCGATCGGGCGTTTCTGGGAAATAGGACCCCAGCAAACCTTATATGTTCCGGGTGTATGGCTTAAAAAGGGAGATAACGAAATTATAGTACTCGACCATAAAGGACCTCGAAAGACAATGATAAAAGGGCTGGACCGTCCGATACTTGATATGTTGCGCCCGGAAGAATCACTTTTGCACCGTAAGAAAGGCGAAACTCTTAAACTCGATCATGAAATCCCATTGATTGAATCTTCTTTCGCTGTAGGAAACGGATGGAAATCTTCTGCTTTTGGTAAAACGGTAAAGGCACGTTACATATGCCTGGAAGTCATAAATTCGCATAATAGTGAAAAAGAAGTTGCAATCGCTGAATTATACCTTACAGAAGGTAGCGGAAAAAATCTGTCGCGCCAAAATTGGAAAATCGTTTATGCCGACAGCGAAAATCTTAGGGGTGGCAACAACTCCGCAGAAAAGGTTTTTGACTTGCAGGAATCTACTTATTGGAAAACCGAAAGGAACGATGGTTTTCCGCATCAGATTGTTATAGATTTGGGTAAAGAGGAAAATTTCAGTGGTTTTCGTTATCTGCCACGAGTCGAAGAAAACACTCCCGGCGCTATAAAAGATTTTAAATTTTAT
>DQAM01000183.1:601-4186 GCA_003523545.1 Dysgonomonas sp. | reverse complement strand
GTCAATCCGTTTCATTTTACTATACCTAAACAGTTTACTTATTTTCGTGTGATGTATTTTGACGGATCAACCGGATTATTTTCTCTCTTTTTACGGATAAACATAGCTTTCTGTTTTTTACCGATACGTTTAATGTTTCTATAGTCCGACTCATCTCTATCAACATCAAGCTGGTATGTATCGCCAATCTTGTCTGTTAGTGCTGCCATATCCTGACTGATCTTTTCGTTGGTTATTTTGGCATAGATTTGTGTTGTGGTAATACAAGAATGCCCGAGCATCTGAGAGACGGTTTCTATAGGTACACCCTTTGATAAACAGACGGTTGTGGCAAACGAGTGCCTGGCCATGTGTGAGGTAATCCGCTTAGTAATTCCACATAATTTAGCAATACGTTGCAGGCATCGGTTCATACTATCACCAAAAGTAGGAACGGGAAATATATAATTATTTCTGGCTACAAGACGATACTGTTCAATTAATTGTTTAGCTACCGGAAGTAGCTTTACATAGAAAGTGGCATTGGTTTTCTTGCGCTTGGCAATCAGCCATAATTCGCCATCGAAAGAAGTTTGAATATCATCGAAGGTTAGCTTCTTGACATCGGAGTATGCCAATCCGGTAAATGCCTGGAACACGAAAATATCCCGGACTTGCCGTTGCTTGTATCGGCGAAGTTCCACAGACATAAATCTTTTGAGCTCATCTTCTGTCAGATATCCTCTGTCACGGGTTTGGGCTTTGAACCGAAATCCGGCAAAGGGATTAACGTGTATATATCCTTTGCGTTGAGCTATCAGCATAATCTGCTTGAGTTTAGTTACAGCAGTAAGCAAGGTACTGCCAGCCAGCTTACGTTCTTCCAATAGATAAGCATAATAGTCTTCGATAAACTGGGGCTCTATTTCTTTAATAGGGATATCAGACAAATTGTATTTATCCCGAAGGAACATCTCTATGCGTCTGCGGTTAATAATTAGTTGCTCATAAGAGCCTTCGGTGCGGTCTTTACCTACTCTCTTGGCATAACTTTCATAAAACTCATCGGCAATGGAGAAAAAGGTGCGGTAATCATCACCGAAACCCAGATAAGCGTTCTTAACTTTTTCAGCTGATACAAAATTATCTTTGTCGCAGATATTCTGATACTGCTTGCCAATCTGCGTTTTGATGTTGTCTAACTTCTGATTGATTTTCTGTGCTTCGAGGCTTTTGCCTGCCGCTTTGTTTGCTTTGGTATCCCAGAGAGAAGGTTTTATATTTAGCTTACAGCTAAACTGGGCGATAGTGCTGTTTACTGTTATCCTTCCCATAATCGGGGCTTTACCATCGGGTTTCAGATTGTTTTTCTTGAGGTAAAACAAAACCTTGAATGTACTTCTTGCCATAACTCTAATTTTTTTGTTACAAATTTAGTTTACTTAGAGTTATCCGGTGCTATGCAAAATTATGCAAACTGCTGTATAAAAGCATATTAAATAATGAAGTCGAAAATATGCTCAGGTAACGATTTAGTAACTCAACTCGCCGTCATCTTTGCTTTTTTATGCGTTTATTCCCAAAATACCAAAAAGAACCGTTGTTATAATCCACTGATTAAGTTCTTGTTACCCTCTTTTGCACCCTCTCTCCTAAATGTCTGCTGTTTCTTTTAAATAATCATTCATCTTTTGATTTGTGATTACAGGTAAAACTTTTCCATTTTTTTGTTTTCCTCTATATCTATCTATTATCTCATTTGGGATATCTAGTAATCTCACATTGACTTTAACTCCAGTTTTACTTCTCTTAGTCATTACCCATAGGCTTTCATCAAAAGCTTCTTGTATATTATCTTCCCTCAGATTAGAAACATCAATGTAACTAAGTCCGGTGTAACAGGCGAAAATGAAGATATCCCTTATCTGTTCCAAACGTCCGGTAATGAATTCCTTGTTGTAGATTGCATCAATCTCCTCCTGAGTAAGTATTTCCCTGTCCACTGAATCAAAATGCACTCTGAAACTCTGATATGGGCCTGCCATTGCTTCTCCCATATTTTTTGCAAAACACAGTATTTTTCGGAGGCGTTGCATGGTTTTCATTGAAGAATTGTTCTCACATATGCAATCTTTGCGAAGATATAGGTAGAAATTCTCCAATACAACAGGCGTAAGATCTCTTATAGGAATATCAGATACATTATATTTTTGTTTTAAGAAATCCTGTACCCGTTCTTTTACCAGTTTATATCTGATAAATGTCGTACGGGTGGTATTGACCCCAACCCTGTTTTCATATTGCTGGTTATGTAAATCAATATACTCGACTAATGATTTGGCTCCCTTTTCAAGCCCTAAGACTTGATTCCTGATCTTTTCTGGCATAGCATAGCCGTAGTCTTCCATCTGTTTATCATAACTTTTACGGATAGCCACCTTTAAATTGTCTAAGGCTGTATTAACATCCGATGCTTCTTTTGAACGGCCTATAGCTTTTCCGGCTTTGACCCCATATTTCCGGATTGATATCCAATTTGCACCCGAACTGGACAACCTGGGTGTTAACAGTTACTCTCACGATGATAGGTACTAAACCATTGCTTTTGGGCTGGTTCTTTTTCAAATAGAAAAGTGTTCTGAAAGTTGACTTCATAATCTTCAAATTTTTTAGTTACAAATTTTTGTTCTTTTGTTTTGAAGAATACCGGACAACTCTTTGACAATACGCAGTATAATGAGAGTTTTTATTCAAAAACAACTACTATTATTACTCAAAACTAAAGTAGTAGCGATTTAGTAACGATTTTCGATTTTTAGAAGTTATTTTTGTTGTCATATATTAGTCTTGGTAGTAGTATATATACAATAAAAAAGTCTTCTAAATCATTAATTTAGAAGACTTTTCTGTGTCTTTGGCGTCGAACTGTCATTTTAGTTCTGTTCCTCAAGTGATCCGAGCGGGATTCGAACCCACGACCCACAGCTTAGAAGGCTGTTGCTCTCTTCGGCATCCCAATGCTTCGCATTGCGACGCTTCACAGCTGAGCTACCTGTAGTTACGCTGTTTTTTTATTATAATAGTTACTGCTTTTTCATACTTGGTTTAACGGATGGTTTAGCTTTGTAAGCTAAATCGAGATTGATTAATACTAAATTTTATTTATCTATTTGAAGTATAAATATACTAATAATCTGCTATTTATGCAATAAATAAGCTTATCAATTATACTCAAATCCAGTTTTTATTAAAGTCTTTTTTATTTCTGTTTTAACTTTATAAGTTTCAATACGCCAACGGGAATCAACTGTACTATCTTGCTTAGAATAACGTTCTTTATTATGTATTTCTATCAAAGACAAATCGAACCCTCCGTTTTTATTTTTTTGGTAAATGGTATGCTCTGAATTATCTGCTCCACTTGAACTGTATAGAGAAATTGTTTTATTCTTTTTGTTAATGGTAGACAATACATCTAAATACTGCAATGGCTCTATTGGGCAGATTGATATTCCCTCACTCGAAAACCAATATACATCATAACAAGTAGCACTTCTTTGCCCTAACCCATAATTCGCTAAAAGTAATTCATCTTTTCCGTCAAAA
>DQAM01000183.1:0-408 GCA_003523545.1 Dysgonomonas sp. | reverse complement strand
ATTCATCTTTTCCGTCAAAATTGACATCGGCAAAAAATAATGGTGCTTTTTCTTCCAAATGAACTAATGAATCATTTTGAGGTGTATCGGATAATTTATAATCCAAATGATATAGTTGTCCTTTAGCAAAAGACTTAATTTTTTCATCTGTATTATCTTGCACCATAAGTTTTAATTCTTCCTTAGTATGTAGAGAATCTATAAAACAATCATAGGGTAATGAAAAATCATTATGAACTACATACATAGTTTCTTTTTTATTATTTGTAAAAGCTATAATAGCTTTGCCCATAAATCTATCAAATATACGCATATCGGGCTTCCAGATAATACCTACTCTGTAACCGTTTATTGACTGATTGAATTTAATAGTGACAAAATTTTCATAGGATATTTTATTAAAATTGA
>DQAM01000007.1 GCA_003523545.1 Dysgonomonas sp. | reverse complement strand
CACACAAAAGATGGATTCCTGCTCCAGTATTCAATAACTTGAATATTTTGGATGTCATCATGTAATTATACATATATAAGGAAAGTGCGAATCCGAGAAGACAAGTCAGGAACAGAAAGAAATTGGCTGTCCTGTACCTTAATCTCAGAAGGAATAATAAAGAGATGGCTCCTAATGCTGGTACGATGTATATGAAATGTGCCAGATGGGGAGAATCTTTAGCCGAGAAGAAAAGAACCGCGTTCGATATTTTTGTGGTTTTCCAGTACAGCGAAGGCAAATCCCAGCCATATACGGTCAGTTTTCCCCATTTTATCCAGATGAGGGAGAAAGCAACGAATATTAATAAAACGATAAGAACTTCGATTCTGAAAAGGGCCAGGACTCTTTTTTTCATGTTGCCAAATATAGGCAAGTATCATCTATTTTGCAAGCGTAGGATTTTATATAAAAAAGAAAAGGGAAGATTATTATCCTCCCTCTACTGTTATATATTTAGGTATTAAATAATACCCTGGCTTAATGTTGCTTTTGCCACTTTCATAAATCCGGCGATATTTGCACCTTTTACGTAATTAATATAACCATTGGATTGTGTTCCGTGTTTTACGCATTGCTCGTGGATGCTGGTCATAATCTGCTGTAACTTTTCATCTACTTCTTTAGCAGTCCATTGTATGTGCATGGCGTTCTGTGTCATTTCCAGTCCCGAAGTAGCCACACCTCCTGCATTTACCGCTTTACCCGGAGCATAAAGAACTTCGTTGTCGATGAGCAACTTAATTGCTTCTTCGGTACAACCCATATTGGAAATCTCAGCAACACACAATACTCCGTTTTCGATCAGTATCTTAGCATCCTCTTCGCCCAGTTCGTTCTGGGTTGCGCATGGAAGGGCTATATCCACTTTTTGTTCCCACGGACGTTTTCCTTCATAGAATTTTGCGCCCGGGAATTCGTCAGCATAAGGAGCGACGATGTCTTCTCCCGACATACGCAATTCCAGCATATATTCGATTTTATCTCCCGATATTCCGTCCGGATCGTATATATAACCGTCGGGTCCCGATATAGTCACAACTTTACCTCCGAATTCGGTAGCTTTCAGTGCGGCTCCCCAAGCCACATTTCCGAAACCGGAGATGGCAATGGTTTTGCCCTCGATGCTTTCTCCTTTTTGGGCCAGCATTTCTTTAACGAAATACAAACCGCCGAAACCGGTTGCCTCGGGACGTATCAAAGAACCCCCGTATTCCAGGCCTTTTCCGGTAAACGAACCTGTGTTTTCACGAGCCAGTTTTTTATACATCCCGTACAGATAACCGACTTCGCGGGTCCCGACACCGATGTCGCCTGCGGGAACATCCGTATCGGGACCGATGTTCCTCCACAATTCCAGCATAAATGCCTGGCAGAAGCGCATAATTTCTTTTTCGGATTTACCTTTAGGATTAAAATCCGAACCTCCTTTGGCACCGCCCATCGGCAGGGTTGTCAGCGCATTTTTAAAAGTCTGCTCGAAGCCTAAGAACTTCATGATGGAAAGGTTTACCGAAGGGTGGAAACGCAGACCTCCTTTATATGGGCCGATAGCGTTGTTAAACTGTACGCGGTATCCTATATTTACCTGCACGTCGCCTTTATCGTCTGTCCAGGGTACTTTGAACATAAAGATACGGTCGGGTTCTACCAATCGTTCTATGATGCGGTTCTTCTCGAATTCGGGATGTTCATTATACACTTCTTCTATAGAAAGTAGAACTTCCCTTACTGCCTGCAAATATTCGGATTCACCCGGATGTTTTGCCTCCAATGATGACAAAATGTTATTTATATCCATATTTTAATTAAATTTAAGTCCAATATTTATGCTCCAAATATATAAATAAAGATGATACGTTTACATTTTTACAGGCCTAATATTTGCCGGAAAGCTAAAATTTTCTTTTTATTATAACATTCCTTCTCCGCTAATGTTTTTCTATAGATGGAGTGCATAGAATAATGAGAATTTTATTAGGTGTTAAGTCTTTAATAAACAAAATATATTTCGGTACGGAGAAAACTAAACCTCGTGTAATTTCGTTTGAGAAAAACAGATTATTAATTTTCAGGGGATACTTATTTAAGGATTTTCTGTATTTTTAGCATTCATTTTATACAAATTATTCATTAATAATATTTATTTTGCTTTATAATAGGTTTTTCGTGTTTTGACAATATGAGAAGCAATTAAAAATTTAATTTTGAGAAAAAATATTCTATATATAATCTTTCTTTTGTTGTTCGTATGCGTCGAAATGAAAGGGCAAAGCCCGTCTTTCCGGATTCAGTATACGATGCAGGTGGTAAGAGGCGATACTATTATTAGGGGGTATTTTCCTAATATATATGTATTTCCCCCGCTCAAGTTCAAGAACGACAAAGAACGCATGGAGTATACGAAGCTGGTGCGTGATGTAAAAAGGACTCTGCCTTATGCCAAGCAGGTCTCGAAGAGTATTATAGAAACCTACGAGTTTATGGAAACCCTTCCGGATGAAAAAGCCAAACAAAAGCACCTCGAAGCGGCGCAGAAATACATTATGAGTGAATATAAGCCTAAAATGAAAAAACTGACTAAGAACCAGGGGAAAATTCTGGTTAAACTCATCGACAGGGAGACAGACTCATCAGCTTACGATATTGTAAAAGCTTTGGTGGGAAGTTTTAAAGCTACTGTTTATAATACATTTGCCGGGTTATTTGGAAACAGCCTCAAGTCTCAATATGATCCTTACGGAAAGGATAAAATGATAGAACGTATTGTATTGGAAATCGAGCAGGGTTCCATATAACCTCAATCAACTGATAAAACACTTTTAATCCATTATAATTTTAGAATTCATGTATGTAATTGGTATCGCAGGGGGATCTGGTTCAGGAAAAACGACATTGGTAGAGAGTATTTTGGAACGTATTCCCAAAGATGAAATTGCAATATTACCCCAGGATGCCTATTACAAGGATAACTCTCATATGCCGCTCGAAGAAAGGTATAAAGTAAATTACGACCATCCCGATTCTATAGAATGGGAATTGATGGTAAAAGACATACAAGCCCTAAAGACAGGCAGC
>DQAM01000182.1 GCA_003523545.1 Dysgonomonas sp. | reverse complement strand
ATTTAAAAAATATTTTCGTTTTCATTATGATTATAAGTCTTTAGAGTTAATAATTATAAACCGATCTGGATACCAAATGAGAATGAACGTGCCAATGGATAACGGCCGTGGTCAGCACCTCTCGATAATGCTTCATATGCAGAATTATTGTCATTATAGCCCAGGTCGGGAGTATATCCTTTGTATCCTGTGATAGTAAACAGGTTGTCGAACAGAGTATAGAATCTTACCCTTTCCAGGCTGATTTTTTGAGTAATGCTTTTTGGAAGCGTATAACCTATTTCTAAAGTCTTTAACCGGAGGAAATCTCCTTTTTCGATCCAACGGTCAGAATTTGCCCTGGCATTATTGTTAGGGTCTGTTTTCTTTTTTTCTCCTGTTGGATCATTCGGATCAGGAAGACCTCTAGCCCAACGAGGCATTGAATTGCTCGGATTGGCTGCTGTCCACGCACCTAATACATCTTTGCTGTAATTTTCAAGAACAAGCATACCTTCTGTCCTATAACGAGGGAAGTTATATAATGAGTTTCCAATCATTCCATCGAAGAAAAGATTTGCATCAAAACCATTCCATTCAACATTGGCACGAAAACCAAAAGCAACATCCGGTATAGGTTTACCTACCGTCTGACGGTCATTATCATTAATAACACCATCACCGTTATAATCTACGAAACGAATATCACCCGGTTCCGCATCAGGCTGAATTTGGTTGCCGTCTTTATCTCTATGTGCATCAATCTCGGCACGGGACTGGAATATTCCATCTGTTTTTATCACCCTGAATACACCCATAGGTTCACCGACTTTAAACCAGGTTACAGTACCCAGTCCCTGGGGATTATATCCTTCTAATTCCTGCTCATTTCCGACAGTGATCTTTTTTACTTTATTACTTACGGTACTCATATTTCCGGTTAAGCTGTAATAAACCCTGCCTATATGGTTGCGGTGGGTTACAGCCATTTCAAAACCTTTATTTTCTATCGTACCCGCATTCATGATGGGATTTCCGGTCATACCTGCAGATCCCGGCATAGATACAGGCATTAAAACATCTTTAGTCTGCTGCATAAATGCATCGGCAGACAGGGCCAGCTTACCTCCCAAAAATGTTGCATCGAGTCCGATATTGTACGTTTCGGTTGTCTCCCAGGTCAGGTTTTCCGGAGAAACCCATTTATTTCCGGTGATTCCGCCCATCCACCATTGTGAACCCTGTACATAGTTCATTCCGGTAGAAATACCGCGCTGGGTAGTATAATCTTTAATATTTTGATTTCCTAATTTACCGTAACTAGCCCTCAGCTTCAATTCATCCACCACATTCCTTATACCGGAAGCGAAAGACTCGTTATGGATATTCCAACCGGCAGAAAACGACGGGAAGCTTCCCCAGCGGTGTCCATCTGCAAATTTAGAAGAACCATCCCGGCGGATAGAAGCAGACAGCATATAGCGGGAATCGTAACTATACATAGCTCGTCCGAACACAGATGCCAAACCGCTCCTGAAGTATTCGCCGCTATTAGAGGCCTGATCAGAAGGTCCTGCATTAATAGAATTAGTCCCGAAAGGTAAATCCAAGCGCTGGGCAGTAATATACCGCTCTGAATTTCTTTGGGCCGAATATCCTAAAAGACCAGATACTGTATGTTTACCAAATGTCTTATCGTAATTCAAAGTATTTTCAAGCAGCCATGTCTTTTTATGATTATTTTTCTCCCACAAATCGGGCAGCTTATTATCACTTCTTCTAAAGTCATAGGCCCCCGTATATTCTTTATCATTGAGCTGGGTCTGATTTAAACCGAAATTTAGTTTATAACGCAATCCATCAAATAATTCCACCTGGGCATAAGCATTAAATAATAAGTCCATCGTTTTATAAGTAAAGTTGGAAACATTCATCCAGCCTACCGGATTACCCAGATTGTTCATCCAATCTTCTACACCTCCCCATCCAAAATCAATATCTTCATCATGCACAGGCACTACCGAAGGCATACGCAGTGCATCCTGAACCGTAGAATGATCATCTGCTCCATTCCTTTTAGAAGATTTGAATATAAGGGATTCGCCTATTTTCAACTTATCATTCAAAAATGAAAACTCATTTTTCAAACGGACGTTTAATGAAGTATAACCCGTATTATCCATGATACCATCCTGGCTCAGGTAACCGACAGAAGCACTGTATATAGAAGTCTCGGAACCGCCGCTTATATTCATATTAGCTTTGTACATAGCAGCGGAACGATAAAGCTCATCCTGCCAATTGGTTCCCCCCGAATTGCCATATTTCTGAGAATAAGGCGAGGCAGCGATCTGCTTGGCCAGATCATCACTCCGTGAACTTAAAAATCCTGTCCAATCGCTTGCATTCATTACATCCAGCTTTTTTGAGATCTGCTGGATACCGGCATATATATTAACGTCCAATTTAGTAGGCATATTTTTCCTTCCCGATTTGGTGGTAACCAGCACCACACCGCTGGCTGCCCGAGAACCATAAATAGCCGCCGCCGAAGCATCTTTCAATACTTCTATAGACTGGATATCCGACGGGTCGATAAGATTAATATCACCATACACGCCGTCTATCACATACAGGGGGTCGTTATTGGTCAATGAGGTTATACCCCTGACCGTAATGCTCATTCCACGCCCAGGATTACCTGCCGAATTTGTAACCGCCACTCCCGGAACTTTTCCTTGCAGAGCTCCGGCCGCACTGGTAGCAACATCTGCCATCAGGTCTTTGGAGCCGATAGATGAAACCGCCCCGGTCAAATCACTCTTTTTGATAGAGAG
>DQAM01000476.1 GCA_003523545.1 Dysgonomonas sp. | reverse complement strand
CTTCGATTTGTTTCATTGTCCAGAATTTACCTTTAAGAAGACTCAGACTTTCCAACTGTTCTTCGTTTTCTACCCTTGATATAAATAAGAATATCAAACGTTTGGTTTCTTCATTTTCGTAAACATATTTCAACAGGAAATTAAAGGGAAGTTCCTGCATATCCAATGCCCGTGTAATACTGTTTCTTACTGCAATGTTGATTTCATGGTTGAACAGCATGTATTTTTCGAAAGGATGGTCGTATGTATCGGGGTCGAGAGAATCGTCCGAAGGCCTTTTTTGCAGGTATAATTCTCCATTATGAACCAAAGCTACTCTTACAACAGGGTGCATAAACCTGTTTTTCATTTTGGAGGATACAGACCTGGCAATACGGCCGGTTACTTCCCCCGATTCGCTCACAATAGGCAGCCATTCTTCCTTACGGAGATGCTTGGCTATATTATTCATTTTTATTTCTTCGTATGCTATTATTATGGAAACAAATATAACGGGCACTACAAAGTAAAATACACTATCTAACTGTTCCCAGATATTTATGTTTTCGTGTATATACCTGTATATGATTACTATAAATAAATGGAAGGTAATCATATACTGTATGAATCCGGCTATTTCAAAATATTCGCTTAAGAATGTTTTTTGTGCAGGCGTGGATTTCTTTTGTCCTACGTATGAGTTAATCTGCGCTTTAAAGAGGCGGGACAGCACTAGCAACAGGAACAGAAACATCTCATAAATGATAATATAGAACATATTGGTAACGCCCACATTTTTCATAAACAGCCATATAATGAGTGTCGATGTAAATGCTATAAGATTAATCAGGAAAACCAGACTGCAGACAATAGTCCGGGAGTAAATCCGGATGAAGATATCTCCTATCCCTGCGAATATGATTGATAAAATCAATGAAAAAGGCACATCTCTGGTGATACCGAATACTATAAAGTATAAGATAGAGGGCAATAAACCCAGTGAGGGATTGATTATGTATTTTTTTACTCCTTTGAAAAACATTGATTCGATTCTCTTTTGACCTACTCTAAAGATGATAATATATACTATTACAAATAATTTCTATGGTATAAAATCTATTCATTTTAAGATTTCTGCAACTCTAATCTAATAAACAATCAAAAACTGATATTGTTTCTCAACATTGGAATTTTTTTACAAAATAAGAGTAAAAAAATCCGTAAATATTAGTTAAAATAAAGATTTAGAGGAGATTTAAAAATAATTTTTTTTAAACTTTAGTCTAATAATAATAAAAAAGATTAGAAAACTTAAAATAATTGTCATTTTTATTATCCGAAATGTGAATTTCTAATTCTATAAAAATGAATTATTAGATTTTTGATTAATTTATTCAAGAAAAATTAGAAATTCAGGTTGTATGTTACTGATAAACTTATGGTAGACTGGTCGTAAGAATAGTTATATGTAACCGGATTATTATTCATGTCTGTATAAGTTTTCATTTTATCGGTCTTGAATATATCGTTCCAGATAAGTACCGCACTAAGCTTATCTTTCAGGAAAGTTCTTTTCAGGCTGATGTCTGCCCTGTAAGAAGGCTTGAAGTAAAAGACATACATCAATCCTTTTGTAAAATAGCGGTGGTTGGTATTGAATTTTATACCGAAAGGAAGATTAAAATCGAGGTTTGCAGTTGCATACCATAAGGTCTGTTTCATAGATATCTCGCTTCCTTCCGAATTTATTTTGGAATGGATTAATCCTGTCGATACAAATACGTTGAAAGGATCGCTCCGGTAGGGAATGACCGCATCCAGACTGTATATCTCTGCTCTTTTTACATTCATCTGTGTCGATCTCGTTTTTGCCGGGTCTTTAGGATCTCTATCCATCACCCAGGTAATAGCATTATTCCTTCTTATATAATTTAATGACAAAGATTTTTGATCGTAATTAGCTTTCAAAGAAAAATTGTGCCTTCTTTCATCTTTTAAAGCCGGATTCCCTGTTTTATAAAAGTCAGGATCAATAAAAGTAACAGCGGGATTCTGCTGTTCGAAGGAGGGTCGTTGTATATTCTGAGTATATACAAGATCTAGATTAACCTTTTCGTTTACCTTATAATTCAGTGCAATATTAGGGACGAGGCTCCAACGTGTCGTGTCCTGGTCAAAAAACTCAGACCGTGTTATATTATCTACATACTCGAGCCGTAGTCCGGTCTCTATTTTGAATTTGCCGGACGAAAAGCTGCCCATAGCATATAATGCTGCACTCTTGTCGTCATATTTGTAAAGGTTGGAAGATACCTCGTCTTCATTCCTGTTGCGTCTGTATTGGTATTTAGCTCCTGTATCCAGTCTGACTTTTTTGCCGAAAGGTACGGATACATCAGAGCGGATTGCGAATAAGTTGTTAGTAGCTCTGTTTTTACTTGACAAACGGCCGAGTTCCTGTTTACTGTCATCTTTAAAATTGTAGATATCCACAATAGTTTTTTGAGAATAACCCGATTTGCTTTTAAAGACATGGTAGAGGTTTGCGGTGCGGTTTATGCGGTTGTAGCTTGATGAATCGGGAGTGTTGATAGTAAACAACGGAGTTTCGCTATCCTGATTTTGATATACTATATTGGCATGCAGAGCATCTTTATCACCTTTTTGAGTTTGTATACCGGCTTCGATACCTATGCTGTGTTCATTGTTTATCTGGTAAGAAGTTCCTATCAGGGCCCTGTTGTTTCTGTCGGTATCATAATTTGTATTAAAGTCATTTACCACAAAGGCATTATAAGAGTTATAAACCATATTACGCGAATACATCTCTTTGTACATCTTTTTTTCGGGGGCAAGTGAAAATGACCCGTAAACGGAAAATTTGGAATACGAATACCGGATGCCGGCTTGCGCAAACTGACGCCAATATTCACCTTTGGTCATACGTCCTGTTAGGTCGATGTCCAGGTTTTTACCGGTAGTATTCTTTCCCCTTTTGCTTATAACTTCGATAATAACATTTGCATTGCTGTCATATTTCACGGAAGGGTTTGTAATCAGGTCTATTTTTTCAATGTCCCTCGAAGACATCATTTCCAATGCCCTGCTACTCGGAATCTGACGCCCGTCAATGTATATAGTGGCCTGGTCGAGTCCCAGATATACTCCGTAATTCTCATCGACTTTTATTTTGGGAGATTTTTGCAGTATATCCATGGCGGTTCCCGTTTCGCTAAGTGTGGTATTGGCTACCTGAACCTCCATCTTGTCTTTACGGTTGTGGAAAACAGGAAGTATCCCTTTCACAACCACTTCTGACAAATCAATCTGTGATTTTCTTAAAATGATATTCAATTCGTCCTGTGAAGTTGCAACATATACAACGGTATCTTTATAACCTGTTGACGTGATAAGCAGTGTGGAAGGTAATGCATCCAGATTTATGGAAAAATCCTGTTTTTCGAATTCATAATCCTTTACATTATCAGGAGAATTTCCGTCCTGTAATACCATTATATTATAACTTTCGATACGACTTTTATCCGCACTGTTAACCTTGCCTTTTACAACATATTGTTGTGAAAAGCAAAAAAGATTAGAAAATAAAAATACGATTGAATAGAGTAATCCCCTTACTATTCTCTTTGTTACACTTCCCATTATTCCCTTCATTCATTATAGGCTACGAAAATAATGTTTTTTTCTGGTTTTATATAATAT
>DQAM01000184.1:11459-12474 GCA_003523545.1 Dysgonomonas sp. | reverse complement strand
ACCAGTACAATGCCAAAGCTGTCACCGAATAATGCTTCTGGGTTCTCTTCATTACCGACAATAAAGTATGATTTTGCATACCAATGGGTAACTAGCCTACCACCTGTCCACAATAACAAGCAAATAGATATAGCTAACAATATAGGTATCTAAACACGTTCCTTTGTTTTTTTGGGAGTTTTATTGGTTGTCACAGGATAGGTTATAATATTTTTATCATTCCTTTTCTTCGTACTCCTCAATCTTCTTTTCACAAATATGCTTAGTTATATCCCGCAATAACTCCACTTTCGGAACAAGTGCATCAATATCCTCTTTTGTGACCACAAAATCAGGGTCGTACCGTCCGTTGACATAAGCGGCTTTGATAAGTTCGAAAAGCCGTTTTTCCTCCGGCGTGTCCTGTGGAAAAACCTTTACAAAATCGGTGGAATATTTCTTAACGGAATTGAGTAATTTGGTTAAGTTGTGTTGTTTACTGTTCTGTTGGGTAAAAACTAATCGGATAGCATAAAAATAATTCTCGCAGGCTTGATGAAGATGGAAAGATGCTAATCTGTATTTTTCTCTTTCATAGTTAAATTTTGCTGTTTCAAAAAAGTCATTGGCATAATTGTATTTTTCTTCAAAATACTCTTCCGCCTGTTGCTTTATTTCCTCAAAATTGAGTTTTCTTCTTCTGGCTAATTTGTGTTTTCCGCTATCATACAGTATAACGCCTTCCTGCTTTATCTGGGTAAAGAAATAACGCCCTTCATTCAGTTCTTTGTTCAGCTTCTTCATATCTATGGTGATAAACTGAACGGGAGGTTGTCTGTCGGGGTCGTTTGCTTTGTTATAATATTCTACTTCTATATTGTCTAATACCTTTCCTGCTATTCCGTCTGAAATACCACTTGTAATGACTAATATATCGTAATCGCTTACGTAAAACTGTATTTTGCCGAACTCAAACTTTTCGTCATAGACTACATAATCGTTACGGGCATAGCTTCCGAAAAGGATTATCATTTCG
>DQAM01000184.1:6861-11316 GCA_003523545.1 Dysgonomonas sp. | reverse complement strand
CCGAAAAGGATTATCATTTCGGTCTGCTTTATCCGTTTTAAGATGGCTTCGACCAGATAATCTAAGTCTTTCTGGTTATTGCGTGGCAGGTATGCTATGGATTTTTTCATTCGGGTTTTATTTGTAACCTTAAAGTTAAGAGCATAAAGATATTCAAAAAAGGAAAACAGAAATTGACTTTCTTGATAAAATCGTATCTTTACACCTGCATCCTGCTACTGCCGGCTCTATTAATCCACATCTGAGCCGGAGAATGATTACCGCAGTGATATAAGTTATTCCCTTTATTTATATCGGCTTGATTGGTAAATCAGGCTTAAAAGCGGTTATTTATGGAAAATTTGAAAAAACCACAAATCAATATTGAAACTGTACAGGAATATCTGACAAAATATATATTTCCGAAACAATTAGCGGAATTATTAGACGAGTTTTTATATAATTATATGATAATGCTTGTCCAGTTGGCTGAGGAGGGTAAAATTATTATCGACAAAGATACTCCGGGTTTCATTTATTATATGAAGTTGTTACGGGATACTCTCCGGGAATGTGAAGATTAAAAAACAATAATCAATTTGCAAGCCTTTGAATCTGTGTCAAGGGCTTTTTTATTAGTAAGAAGAAAGAGAGTTATAATTTGAGTTTTGAATTAATAATTATATTCTGTTCTTTATGGTTTTGTTTGTGGATGAGGGATTAGAAGGTCTATAGTATATATTTAAAAATGTATTTAATAATAATAAAAACATACATAAAAAGTAAGGACTAAAACGGGTATATAGTCCCTGTTTTAGTCCCTTTATCTTGTAATCTTCTGATTGTTAGATGATATTGCGGAAGCGGGGGGATTCGAACCCCCGGTACAGTTACCCGTACGTCAGTTTAGCAAACTGGTGGTTTCAGCCACTCACCCACACTTCCTGAACCTTGCAATTTAGAATTGCGATGCAAATATAGTCCTTTCTTTTAATTTATCAAGCTACCCCTCCGTTTTTTTCGCAATAATATTCTTAAATTTGTATTCCATATTTATTCTAAATAGAGAATGGTGAAGAAGAAACGCAATATTTTTTTATTTATATTTCTTATCCTTATACTTATAGCGGGTGGTGGATATTATTATATAAATTCTATCCTTTCAAGTGGATTCGATATAGATAAGACTGTGTATATCTACATCGATGAATCTAAAAATTATGATGCTGTTTTAACCCAGATAGATACATCTGCCCATGTGCAAAATCGGGAAGGATTCAAACAACTGGCTTCCTACATGAAATATCCCGAGAGTATTAAAACAGGACGTTATGCAATCACTCCGGATATGAATATCAGGCAGGCAATACGTATGCTGCAGTTGGGACAACAATCTCCTGTCAGACTTACATTTAATAATATAAGGCTGAAAAAAGACCTCGCAAAACGGATTTCCGAACAATTGATGCTGGATGAATCTGAACTTATTGCAGTATTGAACAGTCCTCAGAAAGCATTGGAATACGGATTCACGGAAGAAACTTTCGGAGCGATGTTTATACCCAATACGTATGAAACTTACTGGGATACTTCCGCAGAAAATTTCTTAAAGAGAATGAAATCCGAATACAACCGTTTCTGGACGGAAGAAAGGAAAAAGAAAGCTTCGGCGCAAGGACTTACACCGGTAGAAGTGTCCATTCTCGCTTCCATTGTCGAAGAAGAATGTTATTTTGCAGATGAATATCCTACGGTAGCAGGCTTGTATTTGAACCGGTTGAAGCGGGGACAGCTATTACAGGCAGACCCTACCGTGAAATATGCGGTCGGGGATTTTTCTCTGCAACGTGTACTGAACCGCCATCTCGAAGTAGATTCTCCCTATAATACGTATAAATACCAGGGACTTCCCCCGGGACCCATCCGCATACCGTCTATCAAAGGGATAGATGCAGTGCTTAATCCGGCTGATCACAGTTATCTGTATATGTGTGCAAAAGAAGATTTTTCGGGAAGGCATAATTTTGCAGTGACACATGCGGAACATGAGCGTAATGCTGCCCGTTACCGGAAGGCACTCAACGAGAGACGAATATTTAGATAAAAGAACAGGAGAAAGAATGAAAAATTATATAGCGCCGTTTGCCCGTCCGCTTTATGTCATGTTGAAGCCGATAGGGGCAGCCTGCAACCTGCGGTGTAAATACTGCTATTATCTCGAAAAAAAAGATTTATATCCGGATTCAAAGAATTTCGTTATGTCGGATGAGATTCTGGAAGAATTCATCCAGCAGTATATGAACTCGCAGACCATGCCTCAGATATTATTTACCTGGCATGGCGGAGAAACTTTGATGCGCAACATCAGTTTTTATAAGAAAGCACTTGAGTTTCAGAAAAAATATGCTTACGGAAGACAGATAGACAATGTATTACAAACCAACGGTACGCTGTTGACCGATGAGTGGTGCCGTTTCTTCAAGGAAAATAATTTCCTGATAGGTATTTCTATAGACGGTCCGCAGCATTGCCACGATAAATACCGGAGGAGCCGTGACAACCGTCCTTCGTTTTATCAGGTGATGAAAGGGATATCCCTTTTGAAAAAGCATGGGGTGGAATTTAACGTCATGGGGGTAGTGAATGATTACAATGTCGATTATCCGCTCGAATTCTATAATTTCTTTAAACAGATAGATTGTCATTATATACAGTTTGCACCTATTGTAGAAACTATCGACGGACAGCCTGCTCCGTGGAATGTCCCGGCAGATAAATGGGGAGACTTTCTGACAGCTATTTTCGATGAATGGGTTAAAAAAGATGTAGGTAATTATTACATACAGTATTTCGACTCAACACTAGCCAATTGGGTGGGGGAAAAACCCGGAGTCTGCATTATGGATAAGACTTGCGGACATGCAGGCGTGATGGAGTTCAACGGGGATGTGTATTGTTGCGATCACTTTGTTTATCCTGAATATAAGCTGGGAAATATCCGTTCAAAAACGCTTACCGAAATGATGTACTCCGATAAGCAGTTGAAATTCGGCATGGATAAGACCGATAAACTTCCCGGGCAATGTAAACGATGCAAATATCTTTTTGCTTGCAATGGGGAGTGTCCTAAAAACCGCATCGTAAAAACCGCAAATGGAGAAGAAGGACTTAATTATCTTTGCGAAGGCTATTATAAGTTCTTCGAACATGTTGCGCCTTATATGGATTTTATGAAGACGGAACTGGAGAACAAACGTCCCCCCGCTAATGTGATGTATGCTAAGATAAAATAATAAAATAGCAGGGGTAAAGAGGGGAATTTGAAAAAAATGAGTACATTTACCTCTAAGTGCATTCATTCTAAAGTTTTAATTATGAAAAACACATTATCCGCGTTATTCTTTTCATTTTTTATTTTACTGTCCTGTTCGGAAGATAATAAAAATACAGACCCGGGGGATGACGGAGGAGGAACAACACCCAATCCCGGAGGAGGGAAAGAGGAATCAAGAAACCCATATGTAACAGGTAAAGACCTATCCTCTTCAACTTTTGTCGGTTGGGACAATAAGGGGATGGAAGAGGATTATTTCATGCTGGGTTATGGTTACGATGCTGCGGGGAAATATGCTCATCCTGCGTCTGTCAGGAATAAAGTTATCGATATGGTAAAGTTTAACGAAGATTATGATAGGGTAAACTTCTTTCAAAGTACTTCCGGAGGAGCTGAGTTATCTTTAGGGAGGACCCAGAAAGAATGTATAAAGACGCTGGGTTCGAAAGCCGGATTTAGTGACAGTGAGATTTCAAAGTACAAAAACCTATTCAAGGAAAAATTTGCTTCACCATTTAAGGACGATACATCTTTTCCCGATTTATCATACGAGTATTTAGGTATTTCCCAAGTGTTTGTACAGTATCATTTATATTTTCTTTATATGAGCCATATGGAGAAAAAAATCCACGAATACTGGACCGAAGAGTTCAAAAATGATCTGGATACTAAATCTGCCGATGAAATTATACAGACATATGGTACGCATATACTGAAAGCTATATTGATAGGAGAGAGGATGGATTATCTTTATCGCTATGCGGATGACAAAAACTCGAATAGCTATAATTGGTTCATGTACAATATGCACAAATATTTTTCTCAGGGTCCATACGTATGGGGAAACGAACCTGAAAAGGATGCTCCATTAAAAGAAAATCTATACATTGAAGTGGTGGATGGCACACATCCCAATCCGAATGTGTGGATGGTGGATATTACTAATTTCAAAGGGGAAAGAATAATGTTTGATGGATGGGAGAATATGACCGATGCTAATCTGACTCTCGTGGATTTCAGATCGAATGACGGGCTGGAGCCTATCTATAATCTGGTAAGCGATCCGGATAAAAAAGAAGCCTTGAAGAAAGCTTACGAGAAATACCTGAGCGAGTAGGTTGATAACTGTTTACCTCTACTTA
>DQAM01000184.1:6093-6790 GCA_003523545.1 Dysgonomonas sp. | reverse complement strand
GAAGGGTTATCTATCCCTTTTCCTTTAGCGTCGTAAGTGCGTATAAGAGAAATGACCTCCATGCATTTGAATGCATTGTAATTTTTGAGGGCCGTTACATAATCTCTGGCCTGATAACTGTTCCTGAATCCTAATTCCGATGCAATTCCGTTTTCCGATTTATCTTTTGCCCAGTAACATATCATTAGATTGCTGAAAAAATTGAAAAGTACGGATAAGGTAACAATATACGGATTGTTCTTCGGATTTTTCTGAAAGTAGAGTACAATCTGATAAGCCTTGAATGTATCTTTCTCAATTACAGCTTTCAGCAGTTCATAGTTATTAAAATCCTTGCTGATCCCGATATTCTGTTCGATCAGTTCGGCAGTGATACGTTTCTCGTTAGCGGGGAGGGAAAGCGTAAGCTTGTCGATCTCATTAACCACTTTGCTTAAATCATTTCCCAGAAAATCGGTCAGCAGCTGTGCCGATCTCGAATCGATTCCCAATCCTTTAGAAGTAAGATAGGATGTAACGAAAGCCGGCATTTTATAATCGGGTATCTTTTTGGATTCGAAGATTATGCCGTTTTTCTGAATTTCCGCATACATCTTTTTACGTTTATCTAAAACGCCGTTTTTATAGTTCAGTATGAGTATGCTGCTATTCAACGGATTTTTTGCATATACCTCGAGCTCTTCAATTTTCTTCAAGC
>DQAM01000184.1:0-6019 GCA_003523545.1 Dysgonomonas sp. | reverse complement strand
GCCTTGTGCTTCTTTTACTATAACCACCTGATAATCCGACATCATCGGGAAGCTCCGGGCAGAGGTAACGATAGTTGCGGCATCAGTTTCCGGCCCGTAAAAAATGGTCTGGTTAAAATCCCGTTCTGTTTCAGGTAATATTGTATTTTCCAAAAGCCGTGTCAACTCATCTATGTAATAAGGCTCATCTCCCATAAAAAGGTAGATGGGATGAAACTTGCGGGCTTGTATATCTTTCTTGATCTGTTCGAACGACATATTTTATCAGAAATCTTCGAAACGCAGGTGTTTTACTGTAGAACCGTTATTTATCAGTGTAGTCAATGCTTTAATACCGATCATAACATGCTCGTTTACGAAATTTTGTGTCACGTGGTTGTCACTTTTTTCCGTCTTCACTCCGTCCGAAATCATCGGCTGGTCTGACACCAGAAGCAAAGCTCCGGTAGGTATGTGATTGGCAAAACCGCAGGTAAATAAGGTTGCCGTTTCCATATCCACTGCCATACAGCGTATAGAGCGAAGGTAGTTTTTAAATACTTCGTCATATTCCCATACACGGCGGTTGGTAGTATACACGGTCCCTGTCCAGTAATCGCGGTTGAAGTCGCGGATGTTCGAGGATAGCGAGCGCAGCAGATTAAAAGCCGGCAGAGAAGGAACCTCGGGCGGAAAATAATCGTTCGATGTACCTTCGCCTCTTATTGCAGCAATCGGCAAAATATAATCTCCCAGTTGGTTGTGCTTTTTTATACCTCCGCATTTGCCCAGAAATAAGACCGCTTTCGGATTTATGGCACTCAGCAAGTCCATGATAGTAGCCGCATTTGCACTTCCCATTCCGAAGTTGATGATAGTAATGCCGTTGGCCGAAGCATTGGGCATATTGCCGTCTAGTCCTAGGATGGGTACACTGAAATGATTCGCAAAAATTTCTACATATTTGGAGAAATTGGTGAGCAATATATGTTTGGTAAATTCTTCGAGAGGCCGTTTCGTATAACGGGGCAGCCAATTCTCGACTATTTCTTGTTTTGTCTTCATAATAACTATATTTTTGTTTATACAAAAAAAGTTCCGGAGTACTTCGTGTTTATAAACTAATGAACAACAAAGATAGCAAAATGTTAAGACTAAACCTGCCCGAATTTCATCCAAAAATCAAAAAAACAGATAGATTGTATATCTGGGACAGGATTCGTCGTAAATATGTAGCTCTTACACCGGAAGAATACGTCAGGCAGCATTTTATCAACTACCTGATAACCGAAAAATCTTATCCCGAAGCTCTTATCGCCAATGAGACTCAAATCGACCTTAATCATCAGAAAAGGCGGTGTGATAGTGTTGTCTATAACAACCAGCTCACCCCTCTCGTTATCATAGAATACAAAGCTCCCGATGTCAAGATCACTCAGGAAGTATTCAATCAGATTGTCAATTACAACATAGTATTGAAGGTAAAATATCTGATTGTATCTAACGGTATAGAACATTACTGCTGCCGGATGGATTATTCGGATATGAGTTACTGTTATCTGGATGAAATTCCCGATTTCAGCCTGTTAAATTGTTAAAGCAACAAGTTGCACAAACAATTTTTCTGAAAGGTTGTTTTTAAGTATGTAATGGTAAATATGATGAATATATCCGATCTCAGGAAAGAGTATTCTCTTAAAACATTGGATGAACGCGATGTATTGCCCGACCCGCTCGGACAATTTGAGTTATGGCTTGGTGAAGCCGTAAATGCGGATGTAATGGAGGCCAATGCCATGTGCTTATCGACTGTAGGCAAAGACCTGCGTCCGTCGTCACGTTTTGTTTTGCTCAAACAGGTCAGGTACGACGGTTTCGTATTCTTTACCAACTACGAGAGCCGGAAAGCTGACCAGATAGACGAGAACCCTTATTGTGCCCTTACTTTCTTTTGGAGCGAACTGGAACGCCAGGTGCGTATAGAAGGCACGGTGGAAAAGTTATCTGCCGAAGATTCGGATGCATATTTTGAAATGCGTCCCGAAAAGAGTAAACTC
Organism: Dysgonomonas sp.; assembly: GCA_003523545.1. Classification (GTDB taxonomy): domain Bacteria; phylum Bacteroidota; class Bacteroidia; order Bacteroidales; family Dysgonomonadaceae; genus Dysgonomonas_A. The sequence goes on along the minus strand of DQAM01000184.1, from coordinate 3,983 downwards.
GGAGCATGGGCATCGCCCCAAAGCCGGATTATCTCGGGAAGGCGTTATCTCGAAATAATGGTCGAAGATTTTGAAAGTACATTTGCCAACAGCGAAATTCCCCGTCCCGATGTGTGGGGTGGATATGTGGTAAAGCCTGTTTTAATCGAATTCTGGCAGGGACGGCCCAGCAGGCTTCACGACCGCATCCAATATAAACTCGGTGAAAGCCAGTGGCAGATAAACCGTTTAGCACCATAAGCTGTTTATATGATAAAGATATTTACTATCTGTTCTTTATTTTAACATAAAACAGAAAATTAATTTGCAGGTTTTGTTAAAAAGCTGTTAATTTGCAAAATACAAGATTGTAAAAACTAGAAAAACTATCAAGCCTATTGAAAAATCATTACTCAAGAAACTGTAAAATTTAGGTAATGGAATCATTAAAAGTCATGACTGACGAAGAGTTGGTTGTTTCTTATTCATTAGGCAATAATTTAGCTTTTGACGAACTGCTTCACAGATATCAGCGTGAAGTTTATAACTACATATATTTTGTTATCAGGAATAGGATTCTTACAGAAGATATATTTCAGGAAACTTTCGTAAAAGCTATAATGACTATCAAACAGGGGCGTTATACCGAAAACGGAAAATTCCGGGGGTGGATTATGCGCATAGCACACAACCTGATGATAGACCATTTCAGGCGCGAAAAGAATGAGAACACTGTATCGAACGATGAAATGGAAATGGATTTACTCAACAACGCTTCGCTTTGTGATGCTACTATCGAGCAGCAACTTATTTACGATCAGATACTCAGGGATGTAAAAAGGCTGGTAAAATACCTTCCCGATTCACAGCGTGAGGTAATAGAGATGAGATACTACCAGGGAATGAGCTTCAAGGAAATTTCCGAAAAAGAAGGCATCAGCATCAATACTGCTTTGGGACGTATGAGATATGCGATTCTGAACATCCGTAAGATGGTTGAAGAAAATTCGATTGAACTGTCTGTTTAATAGAAAGATATAACTGATACAATCATAAAAAACCGGTTGACATCTAGATCAGCCGGTTTTTCTATTACTCTTTACTCGAATTATTGATTGTTTAATAAAGGGATGAATACCCATTTAAGACCTTTAGGAGTGTCCGTTGTATAGGTTAGCTCTGTTCCATATTCCGACCCCTTGTATATACCAGTTACTAAATTCCATCCTTTCTTGAAAGAGCATTTAGTAATTACGACATTTATTGAGCCATGCTTTCCCGTTACTTGAACATCCTTATCGGTATAGATGTAATAAGCATTCTTATTTTCGATAGCTTCTCCGTCGTTATATAAAAAATAACCTGCTATTTCCCCGTTTTTAAATGCATAAAAATCTGCGAAACAAATTTTTGCAGAGGTATCACTTATCGACATATTTTCAAACGCTTCTTCAGTTGTTATACTCTTCAATAAACTTGAATTTACCTCCTGCATAAGTGAAAACTCGAAAGAGTTGTTCTTGAATTCAGCTTCGGAACAAACTGTATTGGCGGTATTGTCTAAAGTGAAACGAACCTTATCAACTTTGTCTCCAATTCCGTCTACAGTAGCTTTTACACTAGTAATAGTTGATGTGCGAATGTTGTCATCATCGTCGTCGCTGCAACCTGCATTAGTCATGATCACAGACAGCAAAATGAGACTCAATTTTAGTAAATTTTTCATATAGGTGCTGTTTTAATAATGAAATGCAAAATTAACATTTTATTCGGAACGGGAATATTTCCAGTGCTTATATTGCAAATTTTACAGCATCTCTCAAATAAAAAAGGTTGTCTATAATTTTTTTATATAGGCAACCTTTCAGTATATAATTCTATATGTTTTAGGCTTATTCTGCTGCCATCATTAGTTCAGGGTCGATCATAATACGTCCGCAATATTCGCATACGATAATTTTCTTTCCTAATTTAATATCCATTTGTTTTTGGGGCGGTATTTTGTTGAAGCAGCCACCGCAGGCACCGCGTTCGATAGATACGATTGCCAAACCGTTGCGCGCGCTTTTGCGGATACGCCTGAAGGCAATCAGCAGACGGGGTTCAACCTCTCCTTCTATTGTTTTTATCTCGTCGCGGAGCTGTTCTTCCTGTTGTTTGGTTTCAGCGATGATCTCGTCCAGTTCATCTTTCTTCTGGGTAAGGTCAGCCGAACGTTCTTTCAGGAATTCCTGGCTTTTCTCGATCTGTTCTTTCAGGTTCTTTACATTCTGAGTGAATTCTTTAATACGCTTTTCGCTCAATTCGATTTCCAGGGTCTCGAATTCTATTTCCTTGCTGAGGTGGTCGTATTCGCGGTTGTTGCGAACGTTATCCAGCTGCTCCTTATACTTTTCTATTTTCAGGTTAGACTCCTGTATTTTCTGTTTCTGCTGGGATATTGCTGTTTCAAATTCTTTCAGGTCAGACTCATATTTACCGATGCGTGTATTGAGTCCGGCTATTTCATCATCAAGGTCAGATACTTCCAGCGGAAGTTCCCCGCGAAGAATTTTGATCTTATCTACTTCCGATAATTTGGACTGAAGAAGGTAGAGCGTTCTCAGTTTATCTTCCACAGTGATTTCTTTTTCTACTTGTTTTTTAGCCATAATCAGGGTTAAATATTAATTTAAATTTAATCTCTTATATAAAAAAATGCAGTAAACTCCAGGCATTAACCGGTCGGTTCACTACATCACTATACTTTGGCAGGAGTATGTCGACTGCGCTCGTATGTGCGATTGACTATATTCGTTTTCAATCCGGTGCAAATATAGTATATTTCCGATAATAATGCAATAGCTGTGCCAGGCAGATCAATCATGCTTAAAAAAATGGTAATAAAGTTTAACATAAAGCGGATTTTAGGCTTCGTTTTTATCTATCTCGGAATTTGTTAGTAACTTTGCAAGCCTTATTTAAAACTAAGTAAAAATTTGATATGAAAGCATTTGTATTTCCGGGACAGGGAGCCCAATTCGTAGGGATGGGCAAGGACTTGTATGAGGCTTCCCCTGTCGCAAAAGAAATGTTTGAGAAAGCAAACGAAATCCTCGGATTCCGTATTACAGATCTCATGTTTAACGGCACAGACGAAGATTTACGCCAGACTAAGGTAACACAGCCTGCCATATTCCTGCATTCGGTGATTCTCGCTAAAACGTTAGGAGCGGAGTTTGCACCCGATATGGTTGCAGGCCACTCGCTGGGTGAATTTTCGGCGCTGGTTGCAGCGGAAGCATTGTCGTTCGAAGATGGGTTGAGATTAGTTTATAAGAGAGCATTGGCTATGCAGCAGGCTTGCGAAATGGAGCCTTCGACTATGGCTGCCGTGCTGGCTCTTCCCGACGAAAAAGTAGAAGAGATTTGTGCTTCTATCACAGATGAAGTAGTGGTTCCTGCCAATTACAATTGTCCGGGCCAGATCGTTATTTCCGGTTCGATAGAAGGTATTGAAAAAGCATGTGACTTACTGCTTACTGCAGGTGCAAAGCGTGCTCTTAAACTGAGTGTAGGAGGCGCATTCCATTCACCGTTGATGGAGCCGGCGAAAGCTGAACTTGAAAAAGCGATAAACGAAACTACTTTTGCAAAACCGATTTGTCCTGTTTATCAGAATGTATCGACTATTGCTGAAACGGAACCCGAAACAATCAAGAAAAACCTGATTGCACAGCTGACTGCTCCTGTGAAATGGACTCAGTCTGTAGAACATATGATCGCCGATGGCGCAACAGAGTTTGTAGAATTAGGCCCCGGCAATGTTCTTCAGGGACTGATAAAGAAAATCAACCGCCAGGTGGTTACCAGCGGGAGGCAGCTCTTAACAGTAGAATAATCAAGATATTTATATAAGCTGCTTATTGAATAAGCCGGAAGTTTTAACACATGACTTCCGGCTTTGTTATTTATTTTATGAAAGGTTGTCCTACGGGAAGTATATCCTTCCCGAAAAAGCCGCT
>DQAM01000080.1 GCA_003523545.1 Dysgonomonas sp. | reverse complement strand
TAAGGTGCGACACGGAGAATCCTACCGACTGAGCAATATCATCGAGTGAAATCTTATTTTCTATATTGTCTTTCATAAAAAAGATGCATTTTTTTATCACGTTGTCTATCTTTAAGTCTTTAACCTCCTGATATTGGGGTAAATATTTGACAGAAGCTAGGAAATACATCAGGCAGAAACTTACATATTCCATGTTTTCGGGATTATACCCCATTTCGAGATTTTGGAACATTTCTTCGAATAATAAAGAGCGGTCTTTATAATTTTTGCTATCCGTATCATGCAAGTAGATTAATTTTCCCAGAATTGTTTTAAACATATCAACTTTTTCTCCTTTAAAATGCAGCCACAGTATGCTCCAGGGGTCATGGCGGTCGGCACCGTATGCATGAGGAGTGTTTGCAGGTATGATGTAAATTGTATTTTGGCGAAGCTGAACTCTGGTTGTATCGAGCTCTATCCAGCCTTTGCCCTTATCACAATAGATAAGTATATTCTCATTTGCACCCTGCTCCCGCTTGCGGTAATGATGTTTCGCCTCGGGATAATAGCCAATATGAGTAACGTATAGCAATTTGGTAATATCGTTTCTCGATTGATATTCCCTGATATTATATGGAGTGACAATAGCCCTTTCACCTTTAAATCCTTCTGCAATATTTTCCATACTCCTGTGGGTTTTTCTATTTTATTAGTATATAAATTAACAATTTTAGTATAGTATATTTATAAATTTAGCTTAATTTTATTATTATAATATATTTTATATCACAATATAGTTATTTTCATTGTGAACGAATAAAGAAAGAGGGCAGTGACCATAATAAAAATAAACAAAAGGGAAATTATGGTTCAAAATAATAATATTTTACATGTTTTCAAAATAATATTACATTTTTTATACGTAGTACATTGATAAATTTGTAATTGTAAAACCACATTTTCTAATATCATATTTTATTGTACATGGGAAATCTAGAGAAGCATAAAAGTTCATACCTTCTTCTTATCACTTTTGTTTCAGCTATGGGAGGTTTTTTATTCGGTTACGACTGGGTTGTAGTCGGTGGTGCAAAACCTTTCTATGAGATATTTTTCGGAATTACTGATTCTCCTTCAGTGCAGGGATTTGTAATGGGAAGCGCCATATTAGGATGTCTTATCGGGGTTATGATCTCGGGCAGTCTGTCCGATCGTTACGGGCGGAAGCCTCTTCTGGTAGTATCCTCTCTTATTTTCATCCTTGCGGCAGTGGGAACTGGTATCTGTAATACACTTTCCTGGTTTATCCTTTACCGGATACTAGGAGGGGTAGGGATCGGGATTGCGTCCAATATATCTCCTATGTATATTGCCGAGGTATCTCCGGCAAATGTCAGAGGGCGGTTTGTAGCATTAAATCAGTTCGCTACAGTAATCGGTATCCTGTCGGCACAGATAGTCAATTGGGCAGTTGCAGAGCCTATTCTTCCGGGAGAAGATATATTTGCTTCGTGGAATGGACAAATGGGATGGCGCTGGATGTTCTGGCTGGGTGGAATTCCTGCCGTGATCTTTTTTGTCATGCTGTTCATTCTGCCCGAAAGTCCTAAATGGCTTTCTACAAGAGGGCTGTTCGACAGGTCTGAAAAAATATTGAGCCATATAGGCGGTGCAGAATATGCAAAAAGCGAGATAAGGGTATTGAAAGATATGGCCGGGGAAGTAAAAGAAAAAGCAAATTTTGGAATTCTGTTCAAAGGAAAGATGGCGAAGATACTGATTATAGGTATTGTAATAGCTGCATTCCAGCAATGGTGCGGTATAAATGTTATATTCAACTATGCGCAGGAAATATTTGCCGCGGCAGGTTACGGGGTTTCGGATATCCTCTTCAATATAGTCATTACGGGAGTCACTAATGTGATATTCACCATTGTAGGAATGTACACCGTAGACAAATTGGGGCGCCGTTCGCTCTTATTATTCGGCGCTGTAGGGCTTGCCGCAATATATGCCATATTAGGTACCTGCTATTATTTCAACGTGTCGGGCATTCCAGTATTAATATTGGTTGTTATGGCAATTGCCTGTTATGCCATGACACTTGCTCCCATTGCATGGGTTGTTATATCCGAAATATTTCCCACACGCGTTCGGGGAATGGCAATGGCAGTATCTACATTCTCATTATGGACGGCATGTTTCGTACTCACATATACATTTCCTCTACTCAATAGTGCATTAGGTGCATACGGAACATTCTGGGTATATGGTATTATATGTGTATTAGGATTCATTTTCGTAAAAAAATATTTACCCGAAACGAAAGGAAAGTCTTTGGAGGAAATAGAGAAAGAATTAACAAGGTGAAGTATATACATACCTAAGTCGTAAAATACCGAATAATCGTAAGAACTTACATTTTTATAGAAAATGGAGACAAGAGAATATTATGTCTTCACAGGGGGAATATTTCCCCAAAATTCCGGATTGAAATCGTCATACAAAATAACTTAAAATGGAAAAGATTACAGAATATTTGATTCGATCTACCGTACATGAAAAAGGAGGCATAAAAGCCTGGGAAGAAGAAATAGCCCTGCCTACTTATGAAATCGGTAAGGAAGAGAAAAATCCTATTTTCCTCGAAAAGAGAGTCTATCAGGGCAGCTCGGGAAGCGTATATCCATACCCGGTTGTAGAAAAGATTTACGATGATAAGACTGATAAGGTTTACAAAGCTCTTTTTCTGGAAAATGAATATCTTAAAATAATGATTCTCCCTGAACTGGGGGGACGTATACAAATGGCTTACGATAAGATAAAAAAACGCCATTTCGTATATTATAACCAGGTCATCAAACCGGCTTTGGTAGGGCTTACAGGCCCTTGGATATCAGGTGGTATAGAATTCAACTGGCCCCAGCACCACCGCCCCAGCACTTATCTGCCTACGGATTATCTTATCGAGCATAATGAGGACGGAAGTATCACCGTGTGGTGCAACGAAGTGGAAAGAATGTTCCGCATGAAAGGAATGCAGGGCTTTACCCTATATCCCGGAAAAGCTTATATCGAAATTAAAGTAAAAGTTTACAACCGGACGCCTTTTCCTCAGACATTCCTTTGGTGGGCAAATCCTGCAGTCGTTGTCAACGATGGCTATCATTCGGTATTTCCGCCCGATGTACATGCCGTATTCGACCATGGTAAGCGTGCTGTATCCAATTTTCCGATAGCTACGGGAGTATACTATAAGCACGATTATTCGGCAGGAGTAGATATTTCTAAATATAAAAATCTGCCTGTACCTACATCCTATATGGCAATCCAGTCTAAATATGATTTTGTAGGAGGTTATGAAGAAGATGTACAGGCGGGATTACTGCATGTGGCAGATCATCACGTTTCTCCTGGCAAAAAACAATGGACGTGGGGATGCGGTGACTTCGGACAGGCATGGGACCGCAATCTGACCGATGAAGACGGCCCGTATATCGAATTGATGACAGGCGTTTATACCGATAATCAGCCTGATTTCACATGGCTGCAACCAAACGAGGAAAAATCATGGGTACAGTATTTCATGCCTTATGCCGAAGTGGGTTATGTGAAGAATGCAACAAAGGACTTTATATGCAATGTCGATATAAATAAGAAAAAAGCAACAGTTATCATATACGCTACTTCTGTGTCTGCGGATATGAGGATACTGCTTAAAA
>DQAM01000069.1 GCA_003523545.1 Dysgonomonas sp. | reverse complement strand
CTTCATTGCTTTTGGGTTATGGGCAGATTGCTCCGCCCTATGGTTTATCATAGTTCTATAATCTCTAAACTTTTATTTCTCAAAAATTTTCTGCCACATTCACAGATGATATAAGTATCAGTTATACGAGTGATAACCCGTGTGATATTCTCGTGACAGATATAGGGCTTTCCGTCCCGATATCCATTTTCCAAATCGCCCGAAATATGGCAATACTTGCCGATTAAGTTCTCGTTTACCTCTGTTGCTTTCATGTCTTTGATATTTAGATGTTCAATTTATGCTGCCAACTGTTTGCGAATAAGTGGGATGTTTTGGTTTACGAGTTTCAATATCCTGTCATGGTATTCCGTATTCTCATTACATAGTCCTCTGCATTGCAATACTTTGAGCTCAGATAAAGACAATTCGATGGTTTCGAGCCGTTTGTCTTCGGTATAGGCAGAAAGGATAAGGCTGTCGGGTTTCAGGTGGTAGTTATTGGTGAATACGCAATGATGCATAATATCACCCTCTTTCATTATTTCATCTACACTCTCCAATACCCGAATGTGGATAAGTCCGTCCGTAAATTCGATACCGAAGAATCGGGATTTCATTTCGTGGAATAGCTTTTCTTTCTCTAATGCTCTCTTACGTTGTTCTTCCTTGTGCTGTTGTCGGTAGACTTCACGTTTCTTCTGTACATATTTATCGTGTTCTGCTTTTAGGTTCTTCGGGCAGATATATTTGGCATTATGCAAATCCTTGCCAAAGAATCGGAGCAAGTCTATATAATCGGTCCATTCACTTATATTTTTAATGATATAGCCATTTCTAAGGCAGATTCGGATAGATGCCCAATAGTCGTTCATATCTCTTTTGCTATGGTAGGCGAAGTATCGGAACAGTTCTGTTTGTCCTGTTTTGAGTAGGGTTTCGGCTTTGCTGTTACCTATCAGAAAGCTGAACACATCAAAGGGTGTGAGGTCAAAGAACTGCTTGTTATATCCGCTTCTTTGTACTTCGGGGATAAGTTTCTGACGGGGATAGACTTCTGTCGGATGAATGTTGTATAATGACCTTTCGGGACGTATTTCAAGGTCACTCGACCAATTCCAATCTTGTCGAAAGAATCCCATAGGACGGAGTTTCGCCATTGTTACATATTTTCCATTGGGGGCAATCCAACGTTGTACGACTTCCATATTAAAATATCGGGGTGCTTCGCCTTTCTTCATTTTACACTCTACATACACAAAGCGTAATACTTGAAAGGTCTCACAGGTGGTAACAATGCACAGGTACTCATAGTCGAGGAATGAACGTTTACGTGTTTCAACTACTCTCAGCTTGGTTTTACAGTTCGGGCAAATACAATGTTCTTTTTCTCTTGTATCAGTCCATTGGTGATTACATTCCAGACAAGTGATAAGACCTTTTGCGGTCTTCTGTCCGATATGTTCAATGCAGTTCTTGTATGCCCATTTTATTTGAGCATCGGTTATTCTTGGTAGTTTTCTATTTGCTGCTACTACTTGTTTTTGGAATTTATTTCTTGGTTTCATGGCTGTACTGTTTAGAAGTCAAATAGACTTGGTTGGTTATTCATTTCTACTCGTTTGGCTTTCTTTTTGGGTTGCATCATTCGGTTATAGGCATCGTTCTGCGCCTTTTGGACGGCTTCTTTTCGTGCTTGTTCTTTTTCTTCTTCGGTGAGTTCTACGACATGATTGACTGCTATATGACAACCATTAATTGAATTACCGACTTCAATATTATCTTCATCGTAATAGTGTACAGCCATTGAGTAAACTTCAATATCCGTAAAGCCGTTACAACCGCTTTTCTGTACAGTATTCAGAATATATGTAATACAGTCGTCTATGTTCTTATCGGGTTTAGCGAATGATTCGGCAAATTGAGCATCCGTTTCTGCTCGTTTCTCCAAATAGGTTAATATCGTGCGTGTAAAATATGCTGTTGATTTCATGGTTTTGGTTATTTGTTGTTATTCAGATTTAATACTCCTTCTAATTCTTCTCTCTTAGTCTTGGAAAATATCCATCCTGCTTTCTTGGTTTCCTTGTATGTCAATCGGGGATTGAATTTCCCACCCATAGCGGATAACAGGTCTTTGATAGGCTTAGTATCTCCGAACAGGGCGATAGCTTTCTCTGAATAATCAACTATCTCAAAATGCAGGTTATCGGATTGTATTTGTGTCGTAACAGATTGTTGTTCCGATTCGTTTGGATGGGTATCATCTGTTTTGTTGATATTCTTATCTGCCTTATTCTTTTTGATATGGATACCATCGGGAGAGCCTGCTGTATAAGCGAATTCTTCTATTGTCCTCTCACGGTTATAAATAGGCTCTTTCTCTATTATCCACCCTCTGTATTTACTTTCCCCTAAATAGTAGCCTGCACCCATTGAATACTTTTCCCTGTGTTCGTAATCTTTGTTATATTCTGCTAAGTAGGCTGTTCCCTCAAAGTTGGCTGCGTGTTTCCGCATTTCGGAGAATATATCCCGTGTGTGTTTAGAAAAACCTAATATTACATTGCTTACGGTAGAGGATGCAAAGTAGTCTGTCTGTGAATCGGATTCATCCTGTTTCAGACGACCTACAATAATGGCTTTTGCATCAGTAGGGAGATTGTTTTTAAGCCACTCACGACCAACAACCCGAACTTCTTCCCTGCGCTTTTCTTCGGCTCTCTGCTGTTCC
>DQAM01000405.1 GCA_003523545.1 Dysgonomonas sp. | reverse complement strand
GTGGCTGATGAGAATGCAGTACAGATCGGAATCTTCTTTATAATATTTTTTAATTATATCCAGCGGATTCATAGCAAAATATGATTTATAAAAAACAATAAAAAAGTTATCTTTACAAAAATAAAGAACGATATTTATGAAAAAAGGTTTTTCGGACATATTTTTTCATTTTTTTCGCAGGTTGACCGGGCTGATATGTAAAATGGGGAACTAATAGGACTGTTTGTTCGTTGTATATGGAGGAGAAAGTAAAATGAGGGAGTATCTTATCAAAAATATTATATGCCGGATAATAAGCAATGCCCGTTGTGTGGCAAAACCGTAAAAGAAAACGAGCTTTTTTGTGAGGATTGTAAGGATTATATGGATAACCAGTATAGTACAGACTTACTGGCCGAGGATAATCCGCAAGAGGAGAACATGTCTGGCCCGGAAGATGAACCCGGGGACGGGGTATCGGATGAGGAAAAAGACGAGGCTGTCATTATGGCTATGGAAGACACGGCCCCAGCACAAAAGAAAGGTATATCGAAAACTGTAATTTTTATGCTTATCGGTGTTGTGTTTATTATTGTCATAGGGTCGATTGCTGTGTTAAAGATAATGGATACACAGAAATCCGCCGAAAAAGAAGAATTATTCTGGGTGAAATCGGTAGAGGAAAATACGCCTGTATCGTATGCGGATTATCTGGTAAACTATCCCGAAGGTAAGTACGCCCGTGAAGCTGAAACAAGAATAAGGGAGATACGTGAAGCCGAGACACAGGCATGGGAAAAACTGCGGACATCGGGCGATCTTAACGCTTATTATGCATATCTGGCAGAAAATCCGAATACTCCGCACATAAATCAAATCCGTCTTATTATGGATTCTTTGAGCTGGCAGCTTGCTATAAAGGACGATGCGGAGGATTCTTACAAAGCGTATATTGACAATGCCGCTTTAGGCAATATAAGAGGTGTATTTAAACCCGAAGCTGAGCAGCGGTACACGTACCTGTCGCAGATTGTTACGCTCGAAGGCGCGGCTTTGGATAGTATCAGGAATGATATAAAACATATACTTTCGATATTGTCGGGGAAAGGACCGAAAGAAATGGCGGAGGTTTTTGCGCCCAAAGCTTCTTATTACGGTAAGGATACCACGAATACGGCAATTGCAGATATAATAGCGGAAGAATACAATCAGAAGAAAATCATGCAGGTAAACCAGACAATCAAACCTAAATCGGCGTTTACCGCTAAAAAGGATAACGCAGGGATGGTGTTTGTGGATATGGTGCTCGATAAAGAAATCGTGTATACCACTAAAGTAAAGAAAGGCCGTAAAGCAGAGAACAAGAAAGAAAGTATTTCGAATCCGGTTGCTCTTCAACTGGATACTGCCCGCCACATCGTATCCTTAGCCATTCGGGAGAAGAAGAAATAATCTACTTCCGTTTTTCCCAAAACTTCCCTTTTCCCAAAATGAAAGGCAGATAGCGGTTGATAAGTAGAATGGGAATCAACATGGACACAAGGACTATTACAGCTATTCCGTATTTGAGTAAATAATTCCCTGCCATATTTTCTGGAGTAAGCCCCGTCAGATGCAGAATAATGCTGATCGCGTATAGATGGCAGGCGAGCACGACGATACCGTTGGATGAAATCAATGTGATGAAGCGTCTTTCTTTAATGAAACCGGAAACAGCTTTGAGTAAAACAAATACCGGAAATATAATGCTGAGGCTTCCTGTAATGCGTAATATATTCCCTGTAAGATCAGAAAACATGGTGTTCATTGCGCAATATAATACGCCTGCATGTATCAGTAAGCAGATCAGCGCAACCGGATAGCGTATCGGCTTATTCATCAGTTGGAGTATCTCTTTCCTGAAAAAAACAGCTATCCCGTAAAAAGGAAGGTAGGCAAGTGCGGAATCGAGTACCCACGGCGTCCCCCTTAAAGGTTCGTACAAGAATGCAAAGGACAAAGAAAGGCATGTAAGCAGTATTAATGAAACCCATCTGTTTCTGATCCATCGGAAAAGCAGGTAAAAAATAATCTGCAAAGAGAAAAGGCAGGCGGCGAACCACAAGGGGCCGCATACCGCTGCCGGCCTTCCCTGCAAAGCTTCCCAAAGGGGCTGCCATAATGGTATACTTGTGTCTCCTATATTGAATACGGCTTTCACGATTAACCATGGGACATAAAAAATCAGTATAAAAGAAAAATAGGGTATCAATAATTGTTTGGAGCGGTGTTTAAGATAATCCGTAAACTTCGGATATTTTTCGAAGCGGAACAATAATCCTGAAATGAAGACGAAACTAGGCAGTTGAAGCAGGAAAAAAGTCCAGCGCGGAGCATCCGGTAGTATGACGGGTACATGGAAAGCGATCACTAGGAACAGGCTCAGGAAACGGGCGTAATCTATCCAGAGAAGCCTTTTCTGTGGTGCTGCTGTATTTTCTGTCATATTCTGCTTTTTTCAGGACGTAAAGATAAGTACTTATTTTCATCTTCGTAAGGTATTTTCCGTTAGTTCTTTAGCTGTCCGGGCTGAAAAATGTCTGTGAGAATGTATATATCTTCTCATCTTTTGCCGTATATTCAGTGTTATATATAGTATAAAACCGTAGCTGCGGATCAAAAAATATTCACTATGGCAGGAAATAAGAAGAAAAATTTTATACTTGATACGAATGTGGTGCTGCACGATTACCGGTGCTTGTATAATTTTGAAGAAAACGATATATACATACCTATCGTGGTACTGGAAGAGCTGGATAAGTTCAAAAAAGGAAACGACCAGATCAATTACAATGCGCGGGAATTTCTCCGTCAGCTGGATGGCATAACCGACGACGATATGTTTACCAAAGGCACCAGCATCGGGAACGGGATGGGTAAACTCTTTATTGAGACGAATACGAATATGAAGAAAAGAGTAACGGAGGTTTTCCCTGAAGTTACTCCCGATCATCGTATACTATCGGCAGTACTCGAGATTTCGGAACGGCATCCCAGAACCAAAACTATCCTGGTTACCAAAGATATCAATCTGAGAATGAAAGCCCGCTCGATAGGCCTCATGGCTGAGGATTATATAAACGATAAGGTAGCCGATGTTTTTCTTTTCGAAAAACAGCACAGGACATTTTCCGGAATTGATGCATCGCTGATCGACAGGCTTTACAGCGGCAATGAAGGCGTAAGTCTTGAGGAATTTAATCTGGAAGAAAACATCAAACCGAACGAATGCTTTATCTTGAAAAACGGGAAGAAAAGCGTTTTAGCCCGGTATAATCCTTTTATAAATAAAGTAGT
>DQAM01000173.1 GCA_003523545.1 Dysgonomonas sp. | reverse complement strand
ATCATGGAGCAAGCGGGTGAAGCTGGCGACGAATCTACAGTTTCTATGTTGAATGATTATCTGGTTGAACAGGAAAAAATGGTATGGATGCTGGTTGCATATCTGAATGATTGATAAAGAAAATTATCCGATATACTAAGTTGGTTAAATACAAAAGCATCTGTTCCTATAAGGGGCAGATGCTTTTTGTATGTAGTAATATGTTAATTGCTTTTAGAGGTGAAATTATCTATTATATAAATAAATACAAACTGACAGCCATCAACAGCATTCCTGCTATGAGGCCCATGATTGAAATATGGTGTTTTCCGAATTTCTCGGCACTCGGTAATAATTCATCCAACGAGATAAAGACCATGATACCGGAAACTACTGCCAGTATGATTCCATTTAACTGAGGTGTCCAGAATTGCATCAGGAAAAGGTAGGCTATCAAGGCTCCGAATGGTTCGGCCAAACCCGAAAGAAAAGAAAACCAAAACGCTTTGCGACGGCTTCCGGTCGAATGATATATCGGTACAGCCACGGCGATGCCCTCCGGTATATTATGTATAGCGATGGCTATAGTTATTGGAATAGCTATATCGAGTGACCCTAAAGCTGAGGTAAAGGTGGCGATTCCTTCGGGAAAATTGTGTATGGCGATAGACAAAGCAACAATAAGGCCTGTTCTTTTAAGGGATTTCTTTTTACTCATATCTTCTACACCCTGTATCTCATGCGGATTGAAAGACTTAGGTATCATAAAGTCAATCAGGTTGATTAACGCTATTCCCGAAAAGAAAGCAATAATCAGGTATAAAGTTCCCATTTTTTCATCGTATACCATGAAAAGTTCTTCTTTAGCCGTCGGTAACATTTCCATAAAGGAGATGTAAATCATTACCCCGGCCGAAAAACCAAGTGAAGCACACAGGAAATTAGTGTTTGTTCTTTTAGCTATTAATGCAATAAGACTGCCTATACCGGTTGACAGACCTGCAATAGATGTTAAAATAAAAGCGAAAAGAATATTGCTTTGTTCCATAAATATTAGACGTACATGCTTTCAACGGGAGACAAAGATATAAAAAAATAGTCCGCAAAAGAGTTACCGACTATTATATGGGGGAGATTTCATCGGTTTCTTTTAATCTTCTTCTACTTCCATACCAAAAACATATTTGAGAATGTTTTTGGCTTTTTCCGACATCGGCTTTTTACCTCCGCCCGAAAGGTTTATTCCCGAAGGAATAACCAACTGATCTACTCTCGTATTCGGATTAGCCCATACAAAACGCCCTCCGATAAACATAGGAATTACATATCCGGGAGGTAGTTGATTGATGGGTACTTTACTGGAATATGTATAAACTGCCGGATTAACCTGGTATTTATCATCGAATGCACTCCAATCGATACCATTGCCATATATTTTGTCAAGGCCTGTATAGTCTTTTCCCACAATCGCTTTGGATGATCCCCGCTCTATGTATTGACGGGGTGAACCGTAAGTCTTCGATCCGGACCTTGCATTATTGAGCCAGTTTTTTTTCTTCTCCTCGTTTATGGAGGACTTTAATTCTTCCGGTATGCCTTGCGCTTTTAGCGAAATAGCTAAAAGCGATAAAAAAATGCAGAGGTATATTTGCTTACAATCCATATTATTATCTCAATCCATTCGTTCTTATCTAATATTAAATCATTCCTCTATCTGCATCCCAAATACATGTTCGAGTATATTTTTTGCTTTTTTAGACATCTTCTTTTCCTTAAATCCGCTCAGATTTAATCCGCCTACACCGGTGCTTATCATAAGGCCCTGTAAACGGTGGCGCTGAGACATCTGATCCAGCTTTTGCTCCGCTTCATAGTTTTTGATCGGAATGTTCTTAAATTTACCGTTAACCAGCAATGTTTTAAAAGGTGTCCCCGGTTCCACCTTAAGAAGGTCTTCTTCAGGAATATTGAGAAGATAGGGACTCACTTCCAATTCTTTTACCGTTCTGAGTTCATCTATTCCGTATCTGGATTTTGTATCCCGATCCAGAATTTTGTCCATTTTCTCAGGGGTCATTTCTGATTGGTCAACTATTCGGGGAGGGGTAACAACGCCGGATGGTTTAATATCCTGCAATATGGATTTCCTACGGTCATCTTTCACAAGCTCACGGATACTCTGCGCCTGTGAAGAAGCGGTTATTATAATGAAAATACTACTTACGATATAGCGTTGTTTTACATTCATTTCAATACTTTAGTTTTGACCATCTCAAAACTAGCCAAAGATACTGTTGGTTTTTATGCAAAATGCTTAACGTTATATAATAGTAGTAATAATTATAATTTGGAGTAATATAATTTTAATATTTAAGTGTAATGTTTTGATAATTAATTTTTTATATTTATTTCAATTACTGATGGATATGATAGCGGATTGAAAAAACTCTTCTGCCGATTATCGATATAATTACTTTATTTAAGTAAATTTTTTATTATTAGTTCCAAATATGTTGAATCGGTCTCTGTAAAATTGTTTTCAAATTCGCTGTCTATATCCAATACTGCGAATACTTCTCCATGCCTTCTCAATGGGATTACAATTTCGGAACGCGACTCACTGCTACAGGCTATATGTCCTGCAAAAGTATTGACATCGGGTACTATTATTATCCGGTTTTCTTTCCAGGCCGTACCGCATACCCCTCTGCCGTATTTTATGCGGGTACAGGCAACGGGTCCCTGGAACGGACCCAATACTAATTCATCCTTTTTTACAATATAGAAACCTACCCATAAAAAGTGGAAGACCTCTTTCAATACAGCAGAAATATTAGCCATATTTGCTATTGTATCTGTTTCGCCTTCGATAAGGGCTTTAATTTGAGGGAGTATATTTTTATATTGGTCTTCACGCGATGCATGTGGGATGATATCTATTTTTTCTGCCATATTAATAAACTATTTTATTTTTTAGTAAAGATAACAATTACATAACAAGGAACATAATAATACAATAAATTAAGATTCTTTAGGATTAATATGTTTGTAATTAATCTAAAAGGATGTATTTTAGAAAAAATATTATAAAAAATGAATAAATGAAGAAGAGTTATATCCCGTTTACTATTAAGTATATAGAAGATAATTCGGGTTTTCTGTTGTGGCAGGTATCCAGCATATGGCAACAAGAACAAAAGAGAGCATTAGAAATGACTTTCCGGATATCTCATTCGCAGTACGTGATTTTAGCTAGTATCTACTGGTTGACATTAAATGATGAGGAAGTGACTCAGATAGGGCTTTCTCAGCATACCAAAATGGAACCTATGACAGTATCTCAGATTTTGAAAGGATTACAGAAAGTGGGTTATATTTCCAGGCAGGCACATTCTGCGGATACGAGGGCTAAGTCTGTATCGCTGACGGCTGAGGGAAGAGAACTCATGAAAGATGCTATCAAATTGATAGAATCTATAGATGCTAAATTCTTTTCTATTTTGGGTAAAGGGCAAAAAAAGTTCAATGCTGATATGGTTAAGCTGATAAAAGCTAACTATTGAATCAAGAATGCATTTGGAGAAAAGTAAGACAGTAATATTAGAGGGATAAAGGTTTTACTTCATCATTGCTATCTGTTTCAACATTTCTTTATATATCCTGGCTTTTTTCTCAAGCTTCAGAGGGTAAGCTCTTGACGAAGAAGGCATCCTGTAAAAACGAACCGGCTTATCATTGAATATAAAGGCTGTGAAATCTCCTATTTTAGGAGGTTCTATATCCATGATTTTAGTAAAGATATCCGTTGCTTTTTGTCCTGTTGTTACAACGGTGTTGCACATGGGTATTTTCGCTAAGATCTCTTTTATATTGCGGGGTTCGACTATTTCCAGGAAGTTATCCGATGCATTGTCTTTGTGCCGTATTACCGATATTGCCATGTCGCTTATGGCAATGTGTTTTTCGATAAGGAAGTTTTCTAGTTTTTCCTTATCAAAGGATTTATTGTCTCCACTTATGAAATAGTTCTTATCATCAAAGAATATTAGTCCGAAGATCCTCCACATATCGTTCTGAAAATTAGGATAATAAAAATCCATAGACCATCTTTCTTTTTTAGGGGGGAAACTTCCCAGCATTAACAGGCGTGCTTCTTCGGGTAGGAAAGGGGGCAGGGGATGGTGTTCAATAGTACTCATCTCAAAAATTTAATCCTGTTCTGAAAAATTCTCTACCAAAACCCTACGATACGTATTCAATATACTTGATTTGGATACAAATCCCTGGTAAACACCATCGTCGTCTATAACAGGAAGATTCCAGGCTTTTGTCTTGTCAAATAATTCCATGATTTTACCCATCTGCATATTGATATTGATAACGGCAGGAGGAGATACCATGATGCGTGTGACCTTGAAACGGTCGTACAGTTCGGGACGGAACATAATGTTACGTATGTTATCTATCAGTACAATTCCCATCAACAAACCGTCTTTGTCTACTACTGGAAATACGTTTCGGGACGATTGGGTGATTACTTTGACTACATCTCCCAATGTCATTTCGGGTTGTACGGTCTGGAAGTTATGTTCTATCAGAGACCTCAGTTCCATAAGTGTAAGAACCGCTTTATCCTTGTGATGCGTGATTAATTCGCCTTTTTTCGCCAGACGCATCGCATATATACTATGGGGTTCGAAAAGGGAAATAGTAACATATGAAATTGTCGAAACTATAAGCAGCGGCAGTAATAGTTCATATCCTCCTGTCAATTCCGCAATCAGGAAAGTACCAGTAAGCGGAGCATGCATAACACCTGCCATCACGCCTGCCATACCCATCAAAGCAAAATTTTCGTGAGGCAGATAAGGTGAAAGGCCTAATTTATCGAGGATAAAAGCAAATGTAAAACCGGCTATACATCCCAGAAAAAGGGACGGTGCAAATATCCCGCCTGTACCTCCCGCTCCGTTGGTAGCGACGGATGCATATACTTTAAAGATAAGGAGAGATACTAAAAGCCCTATCAATCCCCAGTTAGAAGACCGTAAAGGATAAAAGAGGCTTCCGTTCATAATCGCTTCATTATCCGTCAATCCGCTTAATAAGGAATTTATCGTATTATATCCTTCACCATAAAGAGGAGGGAAAAGAAAAATCAATACACTAAGTAATGCCGAACCTAAAATGAATTTCTGCCAATAACTTAATTTACGGAAGATATCTTCGGTATAGTTCATCGCCCTTGTAAAATAAAGGGAAACCAATCCGCAAAACAGGCCTAAAATAATTACATACGGAATGCGCTCGAGTTCGAACAATTCGGCATGTGCGAACTGGAACATTGCCCCGGTACCTGTAGTAAGGTATGTAAAAGTTGTTGCTGTTGCCGCTGTTACCAGTAGCGGAGTTACTGTGGCCATGGTGAGGTCGAGCATCAGTACTTCGACCACAAATACCATTCCTGCTATCGGTGCTTTAAAGATTCCTGCTATGGCTCCCGCCGCTCCGCAGCCTATCAGAAGCATCAGATACCTTTGCTCGATTCTGAATAATCTTCCCAGATTGGAACCGATTGCAGAGCCGGTCAGTACAATAGGTGCTTCTGCTCCGACCGAGCCTCCGAATCCAATAGTAAGGGAACTCGCCACAATAGACGTATACATATTGTGCGGTTTGATGTAGCTTTTCCGTTGGGAGATGGCATAAAGAATTTTGGTTACCCCGTGGCTGATATCGTCTTTTACGATGTAACGTACATATAATCCCGCTAAAAGGATACCGACGACCGGATAAAGAAGATAGAGGTAGTTAACGCTTGCTTCACTGAAATTCTGCGTAAGGAAATGTTGTATAAAGTGTATCAATGTCTTTAGTAGAAGCGCCGCGGCGGCAGTAAGCAGCCCTACGAGAAAACTGAGAAATATTACGAAATGCTGTTCCCGTATATTCCTGCTCTTCCAGGCTATAAATTTATCAAATACACTCTCGTTTTCCATATACCTTTTCTCAATTTTTTAAAAAAGAGTGCCAAATTTAAGAAATTAGAACATATAAAAGAACTATTTTAAGTTATTCTTTTGATACAAATTAGTTAAACCAGCCGGATGTCGAATTCGTGTAATAATCCGGATAAATTACTTTCCGAAAAAACGGCTTTTTTAAGAAAATTCTGAGTGGGAGGAATTATAAAATTGTAAGCGGTACTGAGGTCGGCTTCTTTGAGGTTGGTTCTTATAAAAATAGCATCCTCAAGATTGCAATTCATGAACTTTGACTTTTCCAGATTGGTTCCTACTAAATCTACACCTTTCATCGAACAGTCTATAAATTCGGTATTCTGCATTTTCATATTTTCGAAAGAACTGAAATCCAGAATGCAACTATAGAAACTAACTTCAAATAAAAAGTTACGGCATTGGCTGAAATCGATTCCCATTATTTTGCAATTTTCGAATCTGGCTCTATTCATCTGTGTGCCGGGAAGCTTGCTCATGGCCATATTCACATTCGAAAAGGTGCAGTTGGTAAATATGCATTCCGTTAGTTTTTTCTCGAACAGATTTACTTTTTCTATTGTGCAGTCGATAAACTCGACATTGGCGATTTCATCTATGTCGCTGAAATCATCACCGGTTATCGTTTCGTTTTCGTAAAGTGTTTTCATTATTTATTCCCTGATTATTTTTATTTGCCCGCCCTGACCTAGTTTAATGATGCTCGAGGCTTTTGCTTTTGCTGTATCTTCCTGCCGGTAAGAGACTATGAAATCCACACCGTTTTTTATAACATCCGATATTTCGGAAAAGTTTTGGGGTGAAGGCTCTCCGCTCACATTGGCAGAAGTAGATACTATGGCTTTTCGGAAACGCCGGCACAATTGTTCGGAAAAACTTTCTTTCGTCACCCGTATAGCCAGGCTTCCGTCTTCTGCAATCAGGTTTTCAGCAATATTCCGAGCATTGTCGTAAATGATTGTCAAAGGCTTGTCGCATACTTCAATCAGGTCCCATGCTAGATCGGGAGTTTCAGCCAGATAGTAGTTGAGCTTGACGGGATTGTCAATCAGTACAATCATGGCTTTACTGTCGGACCGTTGTTTCAGGTCGTACACTTTTTGAACAGCTTCCGCATTGGTAGCGTCGCAACCTATTCCCCATATCGTATCGGTCGGGTAGAGTATAAGCCCTCCCTGTGACATTACCTCAACTGCTTTTTTTATATCTTCATTCATAGTTTTTATAAGTTCTATGATTGTAGGGGGGGCTTCTAAAGCCGTCCGTGTATGGTTCATTTTAGACCCGCCCATACAATCTATTAACTACTGCCTACCTAATTTATTGCATTAATCCTGATTTATTTCATTCAGAATATAATATGCTTTATCCACATTTTCAACATTCTTGATGACGATAGAGCGTTTTCCGTTGTTGTCCCTCAACTGGCACTCCCTTGGATGTTTCTGTATATAAGTCAGAAGTTTGTCGAAAGCCTGTGACTGATAATATAATGATTGTGGATTTGATACCAAATACAGCATCATCTGACCGTTTCTCAGAAGTACCTTTTCAATACTAAGTTGTTTCGCAATACGGCGCAGACGTATAATCCCGATTAATTCCTGTCCTTCTTTCGGTATCTTACCAAAGCGGTCTTCCAGCATCCGGACGAATTTATCTACATCCTCTTCTTTTTCCAAACGGTTCAATTCGCCATAAATAGATACACGTTCCGAATCGTTTGGTATATAAGTCGGTGGGAAAAGAAGTTCCATGTCCGTTTCGATAACGACATCTTCTACAAAGTTGTCTCCTTTTGTTTTTTCGCCCTGTTCAGATGTATGATATAACTCAGCAAATTCTTCATTCTTAAGCTCATTCCTTGCCTCCGTTAATATTTTCTGATAAGCTTCGAAACCTAAATCAGCAATGAATCCGCTTTGCTCCGCACCTAAAAGATTTCCGGCTCCGCGAATATCCAAATCCTGCATGGCGATATGGATACCGCTTCCGAGGTCTGAAAAATTTTCTATGGCTTGTAATCTCCGTTTCGCTTCGGGTGTGAGTGTATCCAGCGGAGGAGCCAGCAGATAGCAGAATGCTTTGCGGTTGCTTCTTCCGACACGTCCCCTCAGTTGGTGTAAGTCGCTCAGCCCGAATTGCTGTGCATTGTTGACAATAATGGTATTTGCGTTCGGGATGTCGATACCCGATTCAATGATAGATGTAGCGATAAGCACATCGTATTCGTAATCAATGAAATCTGTAATAACTTGCTCCAGTTTTTGCGGATCCATCTGTCCGTGCCCTACGGCAACCCTTGCATCGGGAACTTCTCTCCGGACAATGCTTTCGATTTCCGGCAGGTTATTGATGCGGTTATTTATGAAAAATACCTGTCCGTTACGGCTCATTTCGAAATTGATAGCTTCGCGGATAATCTCGGTATTAAATGTATGTACTTCGGTATGTGTAGGGTACCTGTTAGGGGGCGGGGTGTTTATCGTAGATAAATCACGGGCACCCATCAGCGAGAATTGCAGGGTACGCGGTATAGGCGTAGCACTCATCGTCAGTGTGTCTACGTTGGAACGCATCTGCTTTAGTTTCTCTTTGACCGAAACGCCGAACTTCTGTTCTTCATCGATAATCAGCAGTCCCAGGTCATTAAATTGTACATCTTTATTTACCAGGCGGTGAGTTCCTATGATGATGTCGATCTTACCTTCGTGAAGTTCTGATAATATCCGTTTGATGTCGGACGGCTTGCGGGCACGGCTGATGTAATCAATCTTAGCCGGAAAATCCTTTAACCGTTCGCTGAAAGTGCGAAAATGCTGTGCGGCGAGCACGGTTGTCGGCACAAGTACCGCTACCTGCTTATTATCTGCCACAGCTTTAAATGCCGAACGGATGGCGACTTCCGTTTTTCCGAATCCGACATCCCCGCAAATGAGCCTGTCCATAGGACGTTCGCTTTCCATGTCTTTTTTAACGTCGGTAGTAGAGGTTATCTGGTCGGGAGTATCTTCATAGATAAAAGATGCTTCCAGTTCGGTCTGCAGAAAGGAGTCAGGTGAGAGGTTGAAACCTTTTTCGTCTCGTCGTTTAGAGTATAATAGAATAAGGTCACGGGCGATGTCTTTCAACCTTTTCTTGGTCGAATCTTTCATCTTCTGCCATGCACCCGAACCCAGTTTATTTACCCGGGGAGGTTCGCCTTCTTTGCCCCGGTATTTCGATATTTTATATAGCGAGTGTATAGGAACGAAGAGAGCATCCCCGTTCAGGTAGATAAGTTTTATATTTTCCTGTATCTTGCCATTCTGATTGAGTCGTACAAGTCCGCCGAATTTACCTACTCCATGGTCGTTATGTACGATGTAATCACCTATCTGCAATTGTTTCAACTCCTTGATGCTAAGAGCGATTTTACCGGAACGGGCATTTTCCGACTTCAGATTGAATTTATGAAAACGGTCAAAAATCTGATGGTCGGTGAAACAGCAGATTTTCAATGTGTGTTCAATAAAGCCTTCGTGAAGGGTTTTATTGATAGGCGTAAAGCTAATATCATCCCCCCGGTCTTCGAAAATCGTTTTCAGACGGTCGGTTTGCTTTACGCTGTCGCTGAGGATATATATCCTATAGTTCTGCTCTAAAAATTCGTGCAGGCTTTTACTTACCAGATCAAAATTCTTATGGAAAACGGGTTGTAATGATGTTTCGAACTGCAACACGGCCTCCGGGGTATCGTAAGCTTTATTCCCGAACTGTAAATGTTTGAAATTCCTAGACTGTTCGGTAAATACGTTCTCAGGAAGCAGTTTGGACTGTACATCTTTTTCATACTCGGAATTTTCAAGTATCGGGAGGTCATTGTAAATGAAATTCAGACGTCCCTGTATCCACGAAAAATCTTTGTACCCGAGTATGGTATCGGCAGGAAGAAGGTTCAGAAAAGATTCACTTAACAGGTTTCCCTTAGATATTTCGGGAATGATCTGTATGGTTTTCAACTGTTCTTTCGATAACTGTGTATCTACTTCGAACAAGCGGATTGTTTCCACTTCGTCACCAAAAAAGTCGATGCGGTACGGATATTCTGATGAAAAAGAAAAAACGTCGAGGATACTACCCCTGACTGCATATTGCCCCGGTTCGTATACATATTCGGTGTATTCGAAACCGTACGAATCGAGTATTTCCGAAACGAAAGTGGAGTCTATTTTCTCACCGACAGTGACATTGAGTGTTTTCTCTTTTAGATTTTCCTAG
>DQAM01000401.1 GCA_003523545.1 Dysgonomonas sp. | reverse complement strand
TTAAACACAAAGATATCTAAAAATTTTATTAAGATACTATCTATGGTAAGCATGCCAAAGATCAGAAAAACGAAAAGTCCAGATTAAGATTAACTTACAGAAAAGTTAATCTACGGCACAGGTATTTTATGCACCAGCCTTTTATTATTCTATCGGCCCTCAACCTGTCATTATTTATAATGCACGAGTTCGACGCCTTCCGCAAAGGCGAATGGAGAATGTTTGCTTTCCTCAAACCTCTTGGGGAAAAGTTTCAATACAATCTTTTCCTGTGGCTTCACTTACCTTTGCTGCTCTTTGTGTTTTACTATTTCGGTACGGTTATAGATGGAGGGCATACTACCTTATGGATGGTATGGAATTCGCTTATGATCCTACATCTGATCGTCCACCTAACCGCATTGAAATGGAAATCCAACGTTTTCGATGCATTTTCTTTTATCTGGATAGGAGGAACGGGGCTGACCAGTTTAATAAATATCATACTGATACTTATCTGAACCGGAAGCTCCGGAAACAATCATTATATAATTTTGTGAAAAACATCATGATATGCATACGCTTCACATTTAAATATGTATTTTTATAAAACTTACAGGGAGCAAAAACAAACTTTTAACTAAATTAATATAAGCATGAAAACAAAGTTTTTATTTTTGGCACTAGTATCTCTGCTGCTGACTGCATGTAGTCAGAACGAATCTGTAGAGATGAACGATGAACATCAGACACAGAACTCTCTCCGAGCATCGCTGGACAATCCTCTCATTACATTCAGCTGGAATACCGAAAGCCGTTTTATGACAGACGGCAAGTATGAAAAGGCTGTAGCCATGAATCTTCAAAAAGCCGCATTCATTGATTGGGGCGATGGTACAGGCGATTTATTTACAGAACTTAATCCTGAAGCCTACGGCTATTGCTTTTACCATCATTACGCCAGCGGAGGAAATTATACAGTGAAAATTTATGGTGAGGCAGATGCAATTGTACAATTCAACAACAGCAATACATGGTCGGGCGATCCTCATAGGGATTACACCATGTCGAGAATAGACTTGTCCAATTGCCGCAGCTTGAAATATCTGTACCTGAACCGTACAGCAGATGCCACCGGCACTCTTGACCTTAGAGCTAATAACAATCTGGAAAGGATATATTGTTCGGAGAATAATTATACGATGCTCTTCGTCAACGGCAACAAATTACAAGTATTATGCTGCCAAAAAAATCGTTTTCCATATCTGGAACTTATCGGCTGTACACGTCTGAGGCTTCTCGACACTAGATATAGCCCCGAATGCGAAGCATTATACCTGCTGAGGGGAGTTGCAGCCACCGTATTGAAAGATGACCACACCATATTAGAGTATTTACTATAGAAAAGTCTAATTTGAGATATAAAAAAAAGTGCCTCCTGATACAGGGGACACTTTTTTATGTATTATAAGTCAGTCTTCGATCTCCACAAAATTGCCTTCGGGGTCGAACACTATTCTTTCACCACAGGCATGTAATAGTCGAGTATACGGCTGCCTTCGGCATCTATATTGCCGTAACGTTCCTCATCGTACAGCTCGAGCGAAAACCCTTTGGCCTCATCATATCTGTATCCCGCTTCCTTTGCGGCAGATTCGGTCAGGGTATGTTCGCCGATAAAAATATCGGGTTCTTTGCCTTTTACCCACCCTACCCCGGCAGTAAAAGGCCCGATTTTATAAGCAATGTAACCATCGGGAACAGGTGCATCCGATTTCATGAGTATACCGCAAACATTGGTAAATTCGTATTCATTCAATATCTGCATATAGCCTACGTAACCGGGATCGTATATATAATCGGCAAGTTTGTCTTGCAGGTCGTCAAAAATTCCATCCGCAATGCATTGATTCCAGAAAGCGGGTATTGGATTTTGTTTTTCTAGTTCATCCATCCTGACTATGATCTCTCTGCCGATCACGCACAATCCGGGCAATTCCCTGATTTCAAATTTGATTAATTCTGCTTCCATGTTGTTATTTATGTTATTTATATTCCGATAGCGGCACTATGCCACTATCTCCACATAATTGCCTTCGGGATCGAGTATTCCGCTTTCGTAGTACCCGTCGCCCGACGTACGGGGTTCGCCGGCAATGGTGTAACCGTCGGCCCGAAGGCGTTCGGTAAGGCGGTCTACGGCTTCTTTACCGCCTACCGAAATAGCGATATGGGCAAAACCCTTCGAAAAGCCCCGGCGGGTCTGCATACCGTCTATATCGGGACGGTGCATCAGCTCGATACGGCTTCCGCCACCGCCGAAAGTCAGGAAATAAGAGGTATATTTTTTAACCGGATTCACATACTTCTCCCCGCTCGTAACGTCGAAATAAGCCAGGTAAAATTCACGCATCTTTTCGATGTCGTCTGTCCAGATAGCAAGGTGTTCTATTTTCATCCCTTATACAGCAGAATAATGTTTTTGTCTTAATTCCAAATATAGATATTAATTATGGAATAAGTATGAAGATAATCTCAAATCTGCATAACTCCCGTTATAAGTATGTATTTGTAAATAAAAGTACAGCTCGTTATATCAGCTACGGATTCTTTACCTGCCAGGAAGAAGGAATATAGGGGCAAACCTGCGTGTTTGCATGGTTTTCGGGTTGACACACAGGTCAACCCCTGCGAATATTCGACGCATCATCCGGACGGCTCTGGGCCCTCTGTAATTAAAGATGCAATATACACAGGGACGGCTTTGGAAGCCGTCCCTACAAACACGTCCCTAGGAATACATCCCGCGGTGTACCCACCCATACGGACAGACACAGAGGCTTTCTACTGCATTCTTGATTTTCTTCTTTTTTCATGTCATGCTGAGATACGAAGCATCTGTTTTATTTTGAAGAACAAGATCCTTCATTTCGTCAGGATGACAAACGAAAGTAATGGTTCGCTACAAATATCTATCATACACACGGCTTTGGAATCAACGATCGAGGAGCGGAGGCGGCTCAATGACAAAAGGAAGTAACATTTTGATAGTACAATTTTACTTTTGGGACAGCCCCAGATGAATACATAGGTTTGTCCCTGTATTTTTTCCGCAGGCATTCTTCATTCTTAATTTTTCATTCTTAATTCTTAATTCTCTTATTTATCTATTGGTTGAAATACAAACCAACACCAAAAATACTTTATGAAACTTGAATTCAACGACACTGTTATCCATGTACCGGCTTCGTGGGCAGAAATTACGCTGGGCGATTACGAACGCTGGTTTATGAAGCAGCCGCAAACCAAACTCGAATATGTAGAATTTATCGCCGCTATCTGCAAAATCGAAACCGATGTACTGCTCGATTCGCCTACGCAGGTATTCAATATCATTGTCGATACGCTGGGGTTTATCTTCGAAGAGAATTTCGAGCCTTCGAACCGTATCGAGGTAGACGGGCAGAAGTTTGCCGTATCCTTTTCGGACGAATTGACGCTTGCCGAATGGGTGGACGTGGAGAGCGTGCTCGAAAGCGAAAGCGACACCAAAATATCGGAGCTGCTTTCTATTCTCTGCCGCCCTTACGGCGAAAAGTACGATGCCAAGACGGCAGAGACACGGCGCGATATGTTCCGCTCCATGCCTTGTGACAAGGTGATGCCTCTCATCGCTTTTTTTTTACGCAGAAAAGCCGAATCAGAGAAGATTTTGCACCTCTTTTCGACGGTAAAGGATCAAACCGGCCGACTTCTAAAGGATATCAGTCATTTTGCCGAAAGTGGGGATGGTATAAAGTCATTGCCGATCTGGCAGAGGATAAAATATACCGTTTTGATGAAATTCTGGAAAAGACGGTTGTCGAAGTTTTCGGATTCCTTCTCTACCGCTCCGACAAAGCCGCAGCCGAAGAAGAACAGGCTAAGTTCCTCCAGCAGATAAGGAGGTAAGGTAGATTTATAAAGACAAATACCGGATATAGAATGACGGTATTTTCGGTTTATTGAAAGAAGCCGTCTCATAATGAGACGGCTTCTGGCCTTTTATAATAATTTATTTGTATAATATCGCAGTGTCGAAATAGGAGTCAATATAAATATCGGTTCTATTTTCAAGTGCTTTATTCAGCCATATTTCAGGATTGCTTTCCCAGTAATAAAACATAATTCGTTTCAGAGATAGATTATTAGTCAGGTCTAAGATGGCAAATTGATTATAACTACAGTATATATTTTCCAAAGCCGAATTTTTATGCAGATCGAGCGATGTTAATTTATTGTTAGGGCAATATAGATACTGTAAGCTGGCACATCCTTCGAGATTGAGGGAGGTTAATTGCTTATTATACCTACAATCTATTTCTAAAAGTTTGGGATGATTACCTAGAATTAAGTTCTCTAACGAATTGTTATAATTACACTCTAATTTTGCAAGACTTCCATTATTTGATATGTCCACACTGGAGAGATTCTTATGATCATACAACATTAAATATTCCAATTTCGTGTTTTCGCTTGTATTTAGAGTCTTCAATTTATTGTTGTATCTAAGGTTTAGGTGGTTGAGTTCACGATTATTACTTAGGTCCAGTTCTTCCAGTTCAGAATTATAGAGTACCAGCTCTTCCAGTTTTTGGTTTTTACTCAGATCTAATTCATTTAAATCATAGGCAGATTGGTATATCAGCGATTTTAGTGACTTAAAATACTGGATGCCTTCCAGGCTGTTAAAGCTTTCGTGATAGTAATAATTTATTGTGAGATACTTGACTATTGAAACTTCACGAGCTGATAGTAGTCCGTCCTTATTTGAGTCGAATTTTTCGAGACAAAATGCTCTGAACGTTTCATCCGGAATCCGGATATCGGTGACGCCGCAGCCCATCGGCTGAGATACACTTACGCTTTGCTCGGCTTCCTCCGATTTGATGGTGAATAGTATATCCCTGTCATCATACGAATCGTTTGCCGATGCATGGATGGAGATCTTTCCATTGCCTGCCTTTCCGCTCATGGGCGATATTTCATACCACTGATTTTCCGTATCTTCGGGCACACTTATTTCCCAATCGTGAGATGCGTAGTACGATAATTCATACGCATTGTCATCGTTCAGCAGGATATGTGTGCTGCTTACCTTCACGCTTGCCGGCGCATATACGGTATCGCTGCCACTACAAGCACTGCATGCGAAGATAGCTATAAGAATGGCTGATAAGCAGATATATTTGTTCATCGTTCTATGTTATTTTAAATAAATAGATAGTTGTATATTAATGAGGTACGGTAACTATGTACTTGTATACCACTTGTGTTTCGGAATTTTTTGAAATATAAACGTTCTTAGTAGACATTCCTACATCTAACCAAATTTCGGACAATTTGTTATCGCCATACCAGTTGTAACAGTATACTGATTGTATTAACAGGTTTCTGGTTAGATCCAATACCGATGTCAATGGATTATAAGAGCAGTCCAGCTGCGTCAGTTTAGTACATTTACTTACATCTATAGAGGTTAAATAATTGTCGTTGCAGTCTATCTCCGCCAGATTGGGACATCCGCTCAGATTCAAGAAAGTCAGCTTATTGCTATGACAGCTTAATACCTCCAGATAAGGACATCCGCTCAAATCTAATGAAGAAAGATTATTATCGTAACAGTTAAGATTTTTCAGGTTGGGACACGCGCTCACGTCTAACGTGGACAGATTACTATATCCGCAAATCAACGAGGCAAGGTTAGGCTGGTTGCCAAGCACGAATTCTTCTAAACTTCCTCCTCTGATATTGATGGTTTCGAGAGCAGGATTCTTGCTCAGATCCAGTTTTTTGATGGAATTATATTCGCAGTAAAAATATTTTAAATTAGGACTATTACTGATATCTATACTGGTCAGGTTTCCGCTTCCACATGATAAATATTCGAGCTGTGTATTTTTACTCAAATCCAATTCCTTGAAAGAGAAACGCCCTTCCAGATGCTTTAGCTTTGTATTATTAGTCAGATCCAGTTTATCTATACCGGAGTATTGCATTACCAGTTTTTCAAGATTCTTATTCTTGCTGACATCCAGATTTGTCAGATAATAACCAGACGAAATATATAAATCCCTTAATGCTTTGAAGTATTCTATACCCTGGTAGTCTTTTATATCTCTCCATTGATATGAATCCATCTGTAATTTAACAACTCTCTCGACTTCGCCGGCCGATATATGACCATCGCCGTCTACATCATAGAATTCGAGGCAGTAGTTGCGGAAGGTTGCATCAGGGATGTAAATGTCATCCACCCCGCATCCGAAGTTCTGTAGTATTTCCACGGTTTTTTCGACATTTCCCGATTTGAGTGTCAATGTCACCGACCTGTCATTATTCATGTTTGGCAGGGCATTGACGGTGATCTTTGCATCACCCCCTTTTCCGGTCAGCGGGAAAACATTGCACCATCCGGTCTTTGATGTATCGGATAATGAAACCGTCCACTCGAAGGTGGAATTAAAAGATAGCTCATAGGCATTACTATGATCGAGTGTAATGTTTGAATTTGCCACTTCAATGTTTCCGGAAGAAAAATCCGGCTCCTCGCTCTCGCAGCCTGTCCACCAAAACGTAGTTATAGATAAGGCTAATACAAAAAAATACTTCTTCATTCCCTATAAATTTTATAATCGAGACGCTAAATTATAAAAATTTATTAAAAATCAAATAAACTTATCCAAAATCAGCATAGAAAGGAGTTTCACGCTGAATATAGGATATTCTATTTACGTTTCAGATTGGTAAAATCATCCATTCCGGCGGTTCGGAACTGGAATTCATTGATCCAGATAGTTTTAAGTTCAGGGTTTCCGCTGGTTTTCAGATCGAGCAGATTGTAATTGCGGCTGATATCCAGCTCAATGATCCGGTTGTTGCTGCAATCCAGTTTTGCCAGCTGGGGATTGAGGGATATATCGAGATGTGTGAGGCGGTTGTCCTGACATTCAAGCATTTTGAGCCATCCGCAGTCTGCCAGATACAGTGATTCGATCCGGTTGCCTGCACAATAAAAATTATTCAGGTCATATTTACCTTTCAGGTCTATGGATGTCAATTGGTTGTTGCTACAATCCAGTGAACTCATTTCGGGATTACCGTCGATATTGAGCTCCGCCAGCCGGTTGTCTTCGCAGAATAAACCTCTTAAAACAGGATTGGCATGGGTATCCAGCACCTTCAGGTTGTTGTGTCCGCAATACAATGTATTCAGTTCGGTATTGTGGGTGATATCGAGAGAATCAAGCCGGTTGTAATTGCAGTAGATTATTTTCACATGAGTCAGCTTACTTATATCTAAAGCGGTAATATTGTTATCGCTGCAAGACAAAATTCCTATCACAGTATTGCTATCCAAGGGCAGTTCGGTAAGTTCGTTGGAGCTGCATTCGAGAAAATATAACTGCCTGTTGTTCCGCAGGTCGAGGGTGCTCAACTGATTGGTATTACAATTGAGATGGGTGAGCAAAGTATTTCGGGAAGTATCCAGTTCCCTGATCTTGTTTTCGGCGCAATACAGGTCTTGCAGTTTGGTATTATGCGTTATATCTATGCGGGTAAGGCAGTTATCCGTAAAAGCAAGGGTTTTGAGTAAAAGATTGCTGCTGGTATCGAGAGAATCAAGCTTATTACCCGAGCAATTGAGGTACTCCAGATTTGTATTGCTGCTCACATCGAGTTCTTCGAGGCGGTTGAAGCCGCAGCCTATTTCAATCAGCCGGGGATTATTACTCAAATCTAATTTATG
>DQAM01000408.1 GCA_003523545.1 Dysgonomonas sp. | reverse complement strand
TTTGACCAACAGAACTTTCGCATACTAAAGGTTAAACCCGAATACGATTATAAAAAAAATATAAGCCTAATTGTTACTAATAATTTTGACAAGGAACTCATAAAGTATTTTAAGGAACATGAAGACAGTAAATGTATTTGCATATTCCTCAATAAGACAGATAGTATAAACAGCATTATAAATACACTAAAGATAGCTGATAAGTCAAAAGTATTCTGCTCTAAGGACAGCGTTAAGAAATTGAAAAAACTCGATTTCGATACATACGAGAGTATAGATTTACCCTTAGCAAAGTATAATTTTTTTACTTCCCGCTTTTATTCGGCAGTAGATATAAAGTTATCATCGCAAAAGAAGCCCGATATTTTAATCCTAACGAATAATATGCCTTATACAAGAGTTGACCCCAAAACAGAAGCGATACAGATATACGGACGATTTAGGAATGGGTTCAAGTCGCTTACTCATATTGCTCTGTATGATGAGAATATTACCATTATGGATGATATTGCCATAGAGAAGAAATTTAAAGCAATGAAAGATGCTTATGATGCTGTTTCCAGTGAGAAGAATGAGTCTATGTTTGATTTTGACCCAATATCAAGCGAAACATTCAGAAAACAGTTAGAGAAACTCGAATATGCAAATTATCTCGATGAGAATAACCAACTGAATCATTTCGCTGTGGATAATCTATACTACGATAATGAAGTAAACAGTTATTACAAAAGTCCTGACGCTCTAAATAAAGCTTATGAAGAAACTAATCATTTCAAAGTAGATTATACACCCAATGTAGAATCAGAGATATTTGATATTTTTAAAATCAAAAGATTATCTATCCGAAAAAGAAGGAAAGAAATAGTCAGCCATTTAGAAAGAATCGAATCAGAGGTAAATGAGGGTCTAACAACAAATGAAGAAAAGGAATCCTTGCTAAAACTATTCAAGGGAATTGATGATATAATAGTAAAAGCATATTATGCTTTAGGAAAAACCGAAATTGAAAGACACAAATATAGTGCTACTGAACTTGAAAATGCCCTCAAAACACATAAGGAAGAAAAATACCGCCTATCAAAAGAAGTAGCAGACGAAGTATTCAAGAAGTTCAAGTCAAGAGAGGGAACCCCGATACTTAAAGCAACTATTAAAGCTGATTTAAAGAAAGTTTATGTTGTTTTAGGTATAGAATTTACTGTAAGATTGAATACAATCGAAGATTATTACGATAATCCGAAAACTTCGGGAAAAAATAGGACATATACCTTGATGAACCGAAAGAAGTTCTAGGGTATAAAAATCGAGAAAAGGGGGCATAAAGGACAAAAATATATAGAAAATTATACCCCCTGTGTTTCAAAGTAAATAATCACTTCTACTTAAAAAAATATATTTTCGGCATTCAAAATATATAGGATATGCAAGATGTACTCCTGTAACAATAAAACACGTCCCCTACCTTTGTTTTGGAAGTGATTTATTTTAGGCAAAAAGGTTCAGAAACGAAAAACCGATTATCAGGAAATTAAAGGGCAGTAAAAATTATCAACTTATTTTATCATATAGTTGAACACAAAAACTGTGATAAATCCGAAAATCAGTATGAAAACCGAAATTACCTAAAAGCAATTACTACCAAACAACCCCCAAATAGAAAGAGCCACGACTTTAATTAGTTTGTGGTTCTTTTTTCATTAGATTATTTTTGATAAGACACGTTTTTCGTATAATTTTGTGATAATTCCAATAAACCAAAGAGTTCGTTGTTGGAAGGACATATGAAACGGAAGCGTTAAAAATATTATCCCTACCTCTTAAATCGTCACTAATATAACTGTATAGGGATAATAGCAATTAGCGTTCACGTTCGTATTTTGTGCATCTTAGATAATAAGATTGTATAAATATATGAACGTGGCGCGATTGTCTATTTATACAGAGGTGTTTGACGATACCTAGAGGTAGATAGTTCAGTCGTTGCCACGTTTTTATTTATAAATTAAATATCTTATTATGAAAAGATTACTATTCACGTTAATATTGTGTCTGTGTGCTTGCTATACATATTCACAATATTTGCCAGAGTTTCACTACACCCCAACCACACCCACCCAACCTACAAAGAGAAGTTCTCACAGTATGCCAGAATCATACTCCAACCCACTATTGCAAAATCAAATACCACTACCAGAGTTCAATTACAACAGGATTGAAACGATTTTGGAAGATGATTGGTACGAAGCTGATGTTACTTACAGCAACTCCAATACAGGAACTAAAAGCAAATATACATTGGTTATTCGTGTGTTTGATGATAGAGTAGTCGAAATCAACTTCGGTAACGGTTCAGTACACGCAGGACAGAATAATAATGGATATACATATTCGGGTGGAGATTTGACATTCTACCAAAATAAGCAAGGAAAGATTATAGGGGCTGATACAACCGTGAGAGTTTACCGAAACGGCAGATACGAATATTATTATGTTGAATTATAAATTAAAAATAATAAATTGATTATGAGGAATATATTTAAATTATTTACTGTGCTTTTTATATGTTTTAGTATATCGGGTTGTGGTTCTTTAGACGGATATAGCCCTAACTATGTTTATTCTTCGTTATATAAAGGGGGATATTGGGGAGAGTGGAAAATGGACTCATTTAAGTCAAGTTCATCATATAACAATAACAGCTTTACAATGGTTATTTATCCCAGTAATAGACATCCGTCCGAATATAATGCTAAAATTACAGCCACAAGCTTTAATAAAAAAGAAGGAGATTGGTTTGAATACACAGGAGTTATTCAATTACAATCCAGTTACGAGTATTTCGATAAAATGGGAGATTACTATAATCAGAAGGACAAAATTAGCCTAACCAACAGTTATCTGTCATACCCTTGTATCATAAGACTAAGCAAACCGATAAAAGACATCTATAAAAAGCATGGAATGATGAATGTTTTTTATAATGGAGTAGGTAGGGCATACAAGTTCTAAGAGATAGCATATTATAAATAAAATCAATAATATACCATATGAATAGAGTTGTATTATTACTTACCTGCACATTTATTCTGTTATCCTGTAATAATGAATTTCCACCACCAACGGCGAGAGAATTATATGATAAATGCAATAGAGGCGTGGTGTTGATTGCGATAGAATATTATTACGAAATTAAGTTCAATAACAACATTTCGGGATATTTTACCCAAATTGAGAACGGAGAGATAAAAGACTTAGTTTTCAATGAGGAAGAATTAGACAAACCCAATCTGTCATTCGGCACAGGCTTTTTTATATCAGAAAACGGAAAGATAGCGACTAACAGGCATGTTGTGGACATTCAGAATGATACCGAAACAGCCAAGAAAAAGTTATCATATAAATTCAATACGTTACGAGTTGAAATTAACGATAGAATAAGCACTATTTCATCCAATATCAGAGAGATAAGGCAGATAATGAACACCAATTATCTGTCTATCAATGATTATCAGTTAGCATCCAGTAAAATACAAGAATTGGAGAGTGAACGTGATGAATTAGGGTTATATGAACGCATATTTACTATTGACCCGATGAAGTCTAAAATTATTTGTCATAAGTCTGTCGGAATAGCTTATAATAATACCCACCTAAGCAAATGGTCTGATTTCAAAGAATGTGTTGTTGTCAAGCAGTCAAAAGAGGAAGATATAGATTTAGCGGTTATACAACTCAAAAATAAGCAAACACCAAGAGATTGTTATGTCTTTGACTTTGACGACCACAACCCCAATATCGAAAAAAAGTCAGTATTGGATAGATTTGAGAAGAATACCGCTAAAAATCAAAAGTTTAGCATTTACAACCCTCTGAATATAAACGAGCAAGTATATATGATAGGATATAATCACGGAATAGATATAGCGACAACAACAGACGGGTTAAAATCACAAATAACGCAAGGATTTGTTAGCCAAGAATCCGATAATTATCGAGTGTTGTATTCTATCCCAACTCTGCAAGGTTCAAGCGGAAGCCCAGTATTAGACAAGTGGGGAAACTTAGTAGCTGTCAATTTCGCCCAAGTACGCAATTCACAGAATTTCAATTACGGTATTCTAGCAAAACATCTGAAAAAATTAGTACAAGAATGAAAAAGATTATATTTTTTATAGTTTTCGTATTCACATGTATAGTAGCGAATGCGCAGACGCAAACAACAATCGGAAAATTTATTATTGTCGAAGCAAATATAAACGGACTTGACTATTCTGAATATTACAGGAATAAAAAAGGATATATCGCTTTGTTTGTTGATGCGGATAAAGACCCATGTTTGGCAAATGTTATGCCTATGGGTGATAGCCAATCCTATGGTAAGATTTATTCATTAAAATATCAAGGAATGGAAGAAACCAATACAAGATATGAAACGCATTATTATACATTTAATTGGGAATACGAAAACACCTATGATTCGAAAACAGGCATATGTGCGGTAGAATTAGTATTAATAAAGAAA
>DQAM01000153.1:2472-2918 GCA_003523545.1 Dysgonomonas sp. | reverse complement strand
AAGAGAATGATCGTGTATCATGGGCCTGAACGATTGCACCTCCCACGGAGTTTTATCAGGATTTTTTGTTGAGAAAATATAATTCATCTCGCTGTTATTAGAAAATGTAGAGACATAAAACGTTCCGTTATGATAACGCATACTGCTTGCCCATGTACCTCCGGCATAAGCATCTTTACTGTTTTCTAACTCATAAGCGTCCAATTTCCCAAGGTTTTCGTATGTATAACTTGCCATTTCCCAATCGACCAAATTCTTCGACTTCATAATGGGAGTTCCAGGATTCATATGCATGGTAGTACTACTCATATAATAGATATCATCAACTCTTATCATGGACATATCGGGCACATCTGCCCATATGATAGGATTATGAGCCTTTTGGGCATTGATATTTACGGTCAAAGCACTTATAATAAAAAGCACACCCAACTTTTTGACGAAAT
>DQAM01000153.1:0-2372 GCA_003523545.1 Dysgonomonas sp. | reverse complement strand
CCAACTTTTTGACGAAACTACGTTTTTTCATGGTTATTTTGGTTTTTATAACTCAATATCGCAACATTGGTTGAAAGGATATTTCCTAAAGCAGTATCTAAATTTTAAAATCCATATTATTTGTCGAGCATTTAAATTTATTGTTGTCTCCATTGACTTGCAATTGAATCGTTTTTTTATTGTCTATTTTATTAAAGTATTATATATCAAATTATTGGAAAATTCTCCTAACAAAATTATACAACCCATTTTTCCACACATTAAAGTCATGCCCACCGTCTATCGTATAATAGATGTGTTCCACACCATTCTGTTTTAACGTCCTGCTATACTTTAAAGGCCAATCTTCGACTACATTGTCATTGTTTCCTTTAAGTATCATTATCAGTGTATTTTTCTTATACTTGCCAGGCAAGGTTAACGTCTTTTCTGTGAAAAGACCGCCTTCAACATTGTAGGGCAGAATGCCCACTGCCGGTGTAAATGCTCCGATGTAAGCAAAATCCTCAATCATGTTGATGCCGACATGAAGAGCCGACCTTCCACCCATAGAGAGACCTGCAACTGCCCTATTGTCGCGATCGGAAAATACGGAATAGGTCTTTTCTACATACGGGATAAGGTCGACTCGCAGATCGATCAGGAAATTATCAAATTCACGAAAATGTTCCACCGAATAAAATTCGGGAGCTATTACTACATCTTTATGTCTTGCTCGTATATTGGGAATAACTATAATCATTTCTTTCGCTTTACACTCTGCAACCAAATTATAGACGATTTCGTTTGGGTTTCCTCCCAACCATTCCGATTCATTGCCTCCTATCCCATGAAGAAGAAATAGTAACGGATACTTTTTATCATTATTATAGTTGGGCGGTAAAATGATTTTCGCATTTCTATCATTCTCCGTCGTCGTCGAATAATAGGTTATATCTTGAGTTTCGCCATATAATACACCATCCTTTCTCGAATCAAAATTCGCAGGCGTTATATATTCATTATCTACAAATACCTTTATTTTAGAGCTTTTGCATGACATGAGTAAACATGGCGTTAATAACAGAATAAAAAGTATATTTTTCATGTTACTCGTATTTTTATATTGCCTCTGTTACAATTTAATTTTCGATTATTACTCACATTTCTTCTTTAGCTGAACAGGTATGATATCCATCAGAGCTAAGCCTTTCCAATACAATACTATATTGTTCAATTCAACCTTTTTTGTATTGACTATGACAGCCCTCTGATATGGATAATTAACTACATTTCTTCAGGCAAATCGAATTGCTTTGATACACTTTATTTATTCGTAATATTTTTATTTTTCCGTTCCTTCTATTGTTTTTATAGTCCCATCTTCGTTGTATTCGAGTTCGGTTACTTTTACACTGCGAAGCCATGTCCTTCCACCCGACGGAACCGAATCATGATGGAAAAGATACCATTTTCCTTTGAATTCTATAATTCCATGATGGGTAGTCCACCCAACTACAGGAGTGAGTATTACCCCTTTGT
This sequence comes from Dysgonomonas sp., assembly GCA_003523545.1. Lineage (GTDB taxonomy): Bacteria > Bacteroidota > Bacteroidia > Bacteroidales > Dysgonomonadaceae > Dysgonomonas_A. Next base: position 851 of record DQAM01000153.1, on the reverse strand, counting down.
AGGTAAAAGGTCCATACGGATTATCACCTATTGCATAACAAAGGTTATGAGTATCACCTGTCGAGTAGGAATAATAGTATTTGCCGTTGTATTTATGCATCCATGACGCTTCGAAGAAGCGGCGTCCGGTATCTCCGGCTGTCAACGGTTTTCCGTTCTCATCCAGAACAACAATATCTCGAGGTTCTTCTGCAAATTCGAGCATATCATCTCTTAGCAATGCTATCTTTCCACATAGTGCAGGCTCATCCCCTTCGGGTAAAACAGCACATTCCAAAGCTTTGTTGTTGCGATAGTGTTGCAGTTGTCCACCCCATAATCCACCGAAATACATATAGTGTTTTCCGTTTTCTTCAAATATACAAGGATCTATACTGTAACTTCCTTTTATCGGATTTCCCTGCGGGATGAAAGGTCCGTAAGGTTTGTCACTAACAGCAACTCCGATGCGGAATATATCGTTCTTATCTTTCAGTGGGAAGTACATATAATATTTTCCGTTTTTGGAGGCTACGTCGTTATCCCACAGCTGACGTCCCGCCCAAGGAATATCTTCGGTCGACAATACCACCCCATGATCGGTCACTTCTCCGTCGATATCGTCCATCGAGAAAACATGGTAGTCTTTCATGTTGAAGTGGTCGCCGTTGTCATTTTCAGCAATTCCGCTTTCCCAATCGTGTGATGGGTATATGTATAATTTACCGTCGAATACATGAACGGCTGGATCTGCCATATAATCATTCGGTACTAAATATCTTGCTTTTTTCATAATAGAGTATATTTCAATATTTGAGAATTGTCCTTTTTCTAATTCTAATTTTTTAATTTTTAATTTATAATTCTGGGAT
>DQAM01000406.1 GCA_003523545.1 Dysgonomonas sp. | reverse complement strand
CCCAATAAGCAATAGGTGCACCAGACGAACGCAGTTCGATTACTAGCGACTCAATATCCAGCCCCTCCGTATTCTGTCCGGCCAGTTCAAATTCAAGCAATGTATTCTCGCGCATAAAATTTAACGGTACAGGCTTGTCGGTAGGCATTATCCCCTGTGCTGTACTGCTGGCGGTCATCCAGTCGGCAAGGCGGTAATTCTGCAGTTCCCTCTGATCCGTTATAAACGGCTGCTGCCTTATCTCAGCCAGCGGCCATATAGCTTTCAAGGAATCGATATAATTATCGTCCATAGTAAAATGATAACCTGGATCTCCCCTGAAAATACCATCGGTGCTGTAATAATATATGAACGATTGCTCCGGAGCATTGTTAGTCGGCCATATGGTTACATCGATGCCGAAACCAATCTGAAAAAAATCATTTACTGCCAGGCGCAGCTCATTTGTTGATTGATCCTGTATCTGTGATGAGAACGTGAGTTCGCGCGGAGTATCCATCTTGAAATCGTCCTGTTGGCAGGCACTCATCAAAATCACAGCAAATATTAAAATAGTAGTTTTGAAATATATTTTCATCGTTGTGTCGTTTTTATTGATTATCTACGTTGCCATTGTAAAACCGGATAATTACCCGGGGCGCCTCCCGTATCATACCAGAAACTATTGGCCGGGTTCGACAACCAGCCTATAGTGTAAACAGGCCATATACCCTGATAGGTAACCCAGCCGGACGGCCAGGCATCGGCGAATTGCCTTACGCCGCCATTGCCATCGGCGAGAGATGAAAATGAATCGATTATATCACCGCCCTCGGCAGGAGTGAATAGATTACCCATGTTAGCAAAACCGGTATACTTGTCTACGTCCGGTTGTCCCGATCCTCCGGGAGCCTGAACGTTTATCTGGTCGGTCGTAGTATAACTGCGTGTTATATATCCGTTATTCAGCCCGACAAAACCTCCTACGTTAGCGTTCGTATTATTAGCGGTATTTCCCGCATTGACGGTTATACTTCCGCCTAAAGCGTAAGTATCCCATATCCTCGATTTGTAAGTACCTTCATCATCTTTATCTCCGGCGGCTCCAACGATGCTGCCTACATCGGGATTGTTACCGTTGACTACTATAGTCGGATTTTCGACACGGCTTCCGACTGTATTCGATTCGCTGCTGCTTATGTTTGCCAGAAGTTCTCTGATGATAGCTTCACGTACAACCGGAGAAAGATTAGGTGGCAGATTAGCAATCAGCCTGTTTTTCTCTTCATCGGATAATACGGTGTTCAATCTTCCGGCCAATCCGCCCGCATATACTTTGTCGTCCGTTGTATTATTTACAGTTATCTGAGGATTGATAAGATTTACGTTGCATACGGTCGAATTACCTTGTACTGTACCAAAGAGGCCTGCCACATTTTCAGTTGTGTTAACATTCAATCCGGTTATACGGTGCCCCCCTCCGTCAAATCTTCCCCCCGCCATATTGATCGGCGTCCACGGAGATTGTGAAGTTAAATCTATATCACACACCTGGTAAGAATCTCCCACCGATCCATTCAGAGCCTGCAAGGACGGAGCGTCATTGATGAGGTTGGAAGAAGTAGGTATAAAAATCTCACCGTTCGATAAATTATATCCGTAACGATATACCTGCTGCTCGACTACGCTTACATCTCTTGAAGCAATCAACGTAAGATTATCACTCTGTAATAAGATATCTCCTTTTTGTATTTCATTTCTGTTTCCTTCGTGCGTCCAGAAATAGGCTATATACTGCTGCACGTTAGATCCTCCACCGCCGTTAGGCTTATTGACCAGTCTGTCGAACCAGACTGCACGCCTTCCATCATTGATAATGTCCGGATTATTGAGTGAATCTTTTGCCGGCAGTATTTTTATGTCGCCTGTAGGAAAAGCCCCTTCATCGTCTGAAACTACCACCACTTCCACTTTATAAGTATGCTTCGGATAGAAACTCAGCTGGGTATAGTAAGCAATGGCCGGATTTGTTTCCACCTGTGCCCTGTAAGGTATATAGTATTGCTGTGAATAGTCGTTCCTTGTAATAGGATACATTTCTTCATCGGCTTTGGTCGTAAAATAGTTAGCCGGGTCGCTCATTGTACTATTATAAGGGTAAAAAGCCACTATCGTCATCCTGTCGTAAATAAAAATATTCTTATCCAGCGGATTATCGTTGGGTCCTATTACCACCTGTAATTCATCGTTCAGAACTGTACACTCCTGATTACGGATATAAGGTTTCGATAAATCACCTCTATTATAATCGTCCGTATAATATACGTACAGCCCCACATTTTTCAGTCCGTAATCGATGCCTCCTATATTATCTTCAGCCATAGCATTTCCGTCGGGTAATTCGGCTAACCTTAGTTGCGGACCGAACGAAACGGACATCTTCAGTAATGTACCTTCTTCCTGCCTGCCGATTTCATCATAATCGTCTTGCGAACACGAAGCACCTGCCAGGACAATCATCACCAGGCATATAACTTTGAAATATGTATGTATTTTTTTCATATCGTCTGTGTTTGAATATTTATCTTATCACCGGCACAGGCCATGTACTTCCGGTCTGTACACGATCGAGAATATATTGATATTCCTGATTCCAAGGTGTATGAAGAGTCATTTCGTTATTAAGGCGGTTGAGTATCCTGCGGTCTTCCGTTTCGCCCGGGTCCAGCCCGTTCCGAAGTTTAGGCGGATCGAGAGCTGAGGAATCGAATGTTCCTGCGGCTCCTGAACCAATCGGGTTTTCTACTCCTCCTATACTTTTGGCAGCTGTTCCTACCAGCCAAAACGATGTCCGTACGACATTGTTTGCGGAGGCTGTGCTTGTTCCGCAAATACCTCCTAAGGCCCCTGCTCCTTCATATAAACTTCCTGTATTTATATTGGCTGATATAGCACCTTCTGCCGTATTTGTATTGTTACCGCATATTCCTCCTACCGACGTTCCGGATAGTATATTACCTGTATTCAGATTTGCGATAAGCTGTCCCGAATTCGTTCCGGTGATACCTCCGGCTATTGCAGGAGCATTGACAATGATTGCAGAATTGAAGCATCCCACGATTGTCCCTATATTATTTGCACAGATACCTCCGGCTGTCGATTGTCCTGCCGCATCTATGTATCCTGAGAAAATACGGATATTCCTTAAAGTACCGCTATTGGATGCAAATAGTCCGCCGCTTTGCACATTAAATGCCGATATCCATAAGCCGTTTCCGTCGTATGTACCGCTGAAACCACCGAATCCGTTGAAAGTCGGCGCATTTATCAGGTCTAGATCCACCACAACACCTTGTTTATAACTTGCCGTAAGATCTTTATTTATATTCAGGAATTGTAGAGGAGTAGTGATCAGGTAGGGATTAGTAACCGGATCGTATGCGTTACCCGGAGTTTCGGGAAGCATCCCTGCTACCGAAAGATTCTGAATATTCAGCGTTCCCGCATTATTCGCATATTGATATTCTGTTGTGATAGGTATTGATAATAACAGCCCTTTATTAGTATATAAATCGGCTCTTACAACATTTCCGGCAGGAAGAGTTACAAAAGGTATATTTGTCCCGCTTGTCAGGGATTCACCGACATATATTTTGTTATCACCCGTATGGAGAATTACTTTTGAGATGGCATCCTCCCCTGTATTAGCATAGCTTGGACCTAAATCGATATTTAAAGGATAAGCCTCATAATTTACGTCGTTGCCGCTCAGTTCATGGGTCTGCCAAGGAATCTGCCTTATCTGTGCCCCTGTCACTCCTAACCTGTTTACGGTGAAAGTCAGGTTATACGAATATCCCGGTACTAACCAAAGATCAGGATTACCAGGATCTTCTGCTGTTATAGTGAAATTCTGCAAGTCTGCAGCAGTTGCTACATAATCGTCTATAACCAATGATGTCAGCTGTTTACCTGCCAGGTTCTCTCCGTTCGGAACCAGATAATTTGTACCCAAAGTTATCGTATAATTACCTGAAGTGTTGTAAGCTGCATCTGCATAAGCAGCTTCACTTCCGGGCACCGGTGCCGCACCCCTTATCGGATATAATCCCCGCGCAGCCACATCCTCCATCGTGAAACGGATAGATGCAGGGGGAGGAGAAACGGGGTCTGATGTTTCATTGGCATTCACTTCAACATTCACAATGAGCTGTGTCATAACGTGACGGAAATGTAGAACCGTTGCCTGAGCAGAAGAACTTCCGGGTGTTCCTGTTCCTTCCGGGGATAATCCGGGTACACCGGCCTGTTCTCCCTGATTGCTTAATACAGCATCATAAGCAGAACCGTTGCCGGCTAGGACTACCATTTTATCACTGTCATATAGTTTTCCCGAATATGCAAAGATATTAATAGTTCCCCCTCCCAACGGATAGTAAGGTATAGCTCCCGGAAAAATTACGTCCTGCGGAGTTGTGGACAAGTCAGAAGCAAATTCGATCTGAGTTTCTCCTAAATAAACGTCGAGTGGTCCGGATGTAAATGCCTTCAAATATAAATTATCTCCGTTAACACCGTCATTCCGAAGCGACATCCCCGATAAATTTATCGGGGTTGTGCCAGCTTGTATTTCCGCATCCTCATTTTTATCGGTACATGATGTAAGGATGAAAACAAGGCTTATGGAAAATATAAGTATGTATTTTATTCTTTTCATAACTATCAATAAATATTTATGCCAAAGTTTCCTTTTTGATTCCAAGGAGATATTACTCCCTGCAAAATGACATCATTACTGGTAATAGGTATTCCCTGGACAGTTATCCGCAAAGTGGTATTCATACCTCTTTGTAAAGTAAGCGGTTCCCCATTTCCGGAAGCATTCTGGAAGAAAGACATCATATAGGTACGGGAAAAAGGGGCTGTAGGTGCGTTTAAATCTAACAGTTCGATCGTAACTTCTGTTACATCTTCTGTCCCGGGAAACAAATATAAAGAGTCTACAATAGGCTGATTTTTAAAAGCAGTATTTTCCGAGACTATATTTTTAATGAAACTTTCGTCGATATCGTTGACAATTAGTCCTTCACTCCCACGTTCCAGATGGTACTCGGCTGTTTTCCTCGATGTTCCTACTTTCAATGAACTCACCACTATATTTTCCGGCATATTATCATCAGCATATAATTCGATAGTCAATTTACTCATGACATGATTAAATATCCCTAAAACTACAGGCGGACCGGGTGGAGATGCCAGAGATTTATAATAAGGAACCATGTTGGCTGTATCGTTTATACCCGCGTATAACACATCCGGCATATCCTCATGCAGGTCCAGTAATAGAATTGAATTTGTCGCATCCAAAATTACCGATTCGCCATTCGGATAAGGGCTATATGCCATAAATACAATCGGTTTGTCATCGAACGGCCAGTACTTAGTTTCATCCCATGCAAAATAATAAATGGAATCGGGAGTGACGGAACTTACAGTTGCCCGTGCATTATTTATGTCGCTGTATGAAGTCCAGTCGAAAGGAGGTCCTTCGTTGTAAAAAGCAGATACAACTCCTATTGCCTGATCGTTGGGAAATTCGGGAACTGCCCTTAGCTTCATTCCACCCCCGTCACCGAAGGCTGAAGAAGATAATGTGATAGGTACACGTCCATCCGGTATATCTTCATGCTTGTCATTATCGCAGGCAGGCAGAGTAAAGCCAATTGCAGATAAAAACAGTATGATTATTTTCTTATTTATATCCATTGTCCTAGTTATTGAATTATAATATTTCCAGTGTCTCCTTCTTGCCAATCTTGAAGTTTGGCTGAAAGCTGTATCTCTGTTTTCTTCAGATCTACCTTGATAACAGTTTCCAATCCAGCAATAAAATTAATAGTATTGCTTATTGTTCCTGTAAACGGAGTATTGGGATAGTCTTTCAGAGTAATCGTAACCACTTGTGATCCGGATGTAATTGTCTGAGGCATCACAAGAGCAGAATATCTGGAGCCGTCGGCATCTGTATTGGGCACTATACTGGTTCTTGAACCGGTAGCGGATGCAGCTCCCGAATTCATAATGATATTTCCGTTAATCAGGAATCCATTTAGTCTTACTGTTGCGCCTGCTAATTCGGCAGGAGTAAATTCCATGCTTGATAACTCGACCCTTACTTTACTCAACGGGTGGTTGAATACGAAATTAACGTATTGAGGAGAAGTCAGTGTCAGATGGCTTGTCAGCAAATCGTAATTTTCATATCCCTGGCTCTGTACAGCCGGAAGGTTCCAGGCAAATGATGTTGTGCCTGCTCCTACCGCCGGAATAAAGTTTTCGTAAGGGTAATACACTGCTGTAACGCTTAAAGGCTGTGCCTGCTGGTCGTCCCAATAAATCGGAGCACCGCGCCATTCGTATCCTGTGGTCTGAGGAAGATAAGAATAAGTTAGCGATTGGAAGTCTGCTCCGAATTTGTACACGCTTATTGTCTTATTCCTGAAAAAATCGCCCGAATCGTCGAGGGTTCCTGTAACCCGGATCGATTGCGGAACCATATTTATAATATTTCCCTGCATCCAATCTACTACATTTGCACTCATCGATGCCAATGTTTTTGTTATATCTATATTGAGGATAGTAGATATTCCTGCACCGAAAGTAAGCGGAGCTACCATCGCTGCATTATATACCCGCCCTGTCGGACTGGTAATCGTAATAACATTCGTATTAGCGGGAATAGTCTGCGGCTGTATAATGGCTATCGCACTATTACCGCCTGTTCCGACACCCGTCTCTACTGTTATATTGCCGACACCCGTACCCGGAGTGAATACTCCGTTAGCGAATGTACCTCCTATTGCATAATTTGGTAATACCATACTCATCTGGGATAATTCAGCATCAGAGAAACTTCCGTCCGAAGATGTGAGTTGAACAACCACTTTAGATGCCGGATGAGTCAGGTTGAATGAAATTCCATTGGATGCAGATACCTGTACAGGCTCTGCAATCAGATAATCATCAAGCTGTGTAGGATTATATTGAGATTGTCTCAATATAGATGCGTAGAAAGTGGTCGGATCATTCAGGCTTTCCCAATAAACAGGAGTAGGCGTAGTAAACTGGTTGATTCCTGCATTGTATGTATATGTTGCCAGTAAGGGGCGTCCTGTTCCGTTGTCTGTATATACGTTCATCTGTTCACCGTCTAAAACTCCTTCGGCTCCTGATGCAGGCACTCCGACTGTCAGTGCGGTTAAGTCTACAGGTCCGTTATCTACCCAATCGACTACTCTTGCACTAACGCTAACGCCTTCTTCGTTAAGAGTCACGATCAATAATGTTGCTTCTCCGGCATTGAAGTTAAATCCTCCGGAAGGAGCATTGGCAATATAATTTTTTCCATTCAGATTTATTCTGACAATGGGTGAACCTGCCGCAATAGCCTGCGGTTGGAATATAGCCGTGCTGTTTTCCGGGTCTGTACGGTCTACCTGTATGTCGGCACGGGTAGTTCCCGGAACGAATTGTCCCAACTGTTCGGTACCTCCCGTAAGATATCCGGGCAAAGTTATGGTTGAACCTAAAAGCTGGTTTGTATTGAATGTCGATGAAATCAGCCTTACAATTACTTTGGATGCTGCATGATTCAGTACAAAATTGGCAGAACCGTATTGAGGAACACTTATTTGATCAGCTATCAATATATCAGGCAGCTGCGATGTGTTCAAAGCAGGAGCTGCAACCATAGAAGCCCTCAATACGGCAGGATCAGCCGTGATTTGCTCCCAATATAAATCGGGATCGGTTATCCAGCTTCCAAGATTGGTATATGTGAAATTTCTTAATAAACTGAAATCACCATTATCCTGAATATATACGTTCATACGGTCTCCCGGATTTATTCCTTCATTTGCTTCGGGAGGTGTAGTCATTTCGAAGACATTCAGATATGACGCCGGATTATCCACCCAATCTATAACTTTGGCACTCAGGCCTACCGTTCCGTCATTAATGTTTACTATCAGAAGGTTTGCTTCTCCAGCATTAAAGTTAAATCCTCCGGCAGGAGCATTCACAGCATAGTCTCTTCCGTTTACATTTACTCGTACTAAAGGTGCTCCCTCAGCAATTGTCTGAGGCTGTATTATCGCCGTGCTGTTTTCCGGATTGGTACGGTCTACCAGTATATCGGCCAGAGTAGTACCTGGTACGAATTGTCCGAGTTGTTCTCGTCCGCCCGTCTGGAATCCCGGTAAAGTTATCGTTGCATTTCCGAGTTGGTCTGTACTGAAAATCGGAGAAATCAATCGTACTACTACTTTAGATCCTGCATGGTTGAGCACAAAATTAGCGCCGTCATAACGTGGAATGGATATTTGTCCGGCTATAAGAATGTCCGGTATCTGTGTTGCATTTAGAGCAGGTTCAGCGATCATCGAAGCTCTTAGTACGGCTGGATCGGGTGCAACCTGCTCCCAATACAAGACAGGGTCTGTAACCCATCTTCCCATGTCATCGTATACGAAGTTTCTGAGTAAGTTGAATCCGTCGTCTCCCTGTAAGTATACATTCATCTGATCACCCGGCTCTACACCTACGCTGCCTTCAGCTGGAGTCCCCACCTGAAATACACTGAAATATATTGCTGGAAGATCTATCCATTCTATAATTTTAGCACTGATGCTGACTATGTCTTCATTAATGTCTATTATAAGCAAACTTGCTTCCCCCGCATTGAAAGGCATACCGTAGTCACCGGCGTGGGCTGTATATTCGCGTCCATCAATCGTAATTTTAGCAACAACGCCCTGCGGAGATATTACCTGCGGCTGGAATACTGCTATTCCGTTTTCAGGATCCCTTCTGTCGACTAATATATCGCCTTGTGTTTGTCCGGGAACGAATAAGCCGTCTACCAATTCCCCGCCCATGTAATAATTAGGCAGTACTACGGTCGCATTCGCCAGCTGTTCGGCTGAGAAAGTATTGGATCTCAATTGTACTACAGTTTTAGTTACAGCCCTTTTTAAAGTGAAGTTTGCCCCTGTGTTTCTGGGCACATTTATTTCTTCGGCTGTTAATATTTCAGGCAACTGAGTTTCATTAATGGCCGGATTTCGTACCATGGATGCTCTCATCGGTGCCGGATCCGGTTCTATATTCTGCCAGTAAACAGGAGTCTCCGGATACCATCTGCCGTCTGCACTGTAAGTGAATAGATTGAGTACGGAAAATCCGTTATCTCCACCTAAATAAACAGTCATTTGGTCACCTTCTATCACACCTTCGCTGGTTCCGGCAGGTGTACTGATTTCGAGGGCATCGTAATTGCTCGTAGGCCCTTCGACCCAAGGTACTATATCTGCACTGATAGTCAGCCCTGTTTCCCTGAGATTTACATTGAAAATATATTTATAACCCTGCCTTAGATTCAGGGTATCACTCATGTTTGCAATATATTCGCTTCCATCAGCAGCTCTGAACTGGAAACTTATACCGGCTTCGGCATCCCTGGGCATAACGATAGCTTCGCGTCCGGCAGCAATTCCCATATACGGAACCGCTATATCGGAAATGCTCTGGTCGTCTGTCATCAAAACTTCGTTAAGAAGGTCATATACACCTGTCGTTTTCATTCCCCGTATGGTCAATGATAAATCTTCGAGCGGGAATGCGGGTTGTCCTTCCTGTATATTCAATCTGAATATAAGTTTCGATAAACGATGATGGAAAGTCAAATGTACATTGGGATCGCTTTTAGAGAATCCGTTTATATGATCCGCACTCATGAAGTCGATATTCGGTAAAACATTTTGGTTGGCTACCGATATGGGTATTCTCATATCGGTATTCAGATTGGCATAAAAAGGGTAATATGCCCTGAAAGTAACCGGGCTCCCATCCTGAGGGAAATATATCGTCCGGTTCTGATCCTGCGGTCTGAAATTACCTAAAGCAGAAGGTGTATAATAATGATAATTAAATACATTATCTACAATATCCCTTCCTTCGTGAGTCAGCATAGTTAAACCTATCGCATCATTTTCATCCCATTGTCCATCATGGGCCCTCAGCATGCTTTTATCTGCAATGTTAGCAGAAATAGCAGCAACTACTTTATCTCCGTTTGTAGGATCGATAGTGTCGTCGTGATCGTTAGAACAAGAATAAGTCCCAACCGCTAAGACTGCACTAAAAATAAATGTCAAAAGTCTTATTTTCATATTTTTGTTTTTTATTAATCTGCATTTAACCATGATTCGGCACCTGCATACCAATCTATAATTACAGGCTCGAATGAAACGCCTAAGTCTAATGTAATGACAATGTACCACGGTTCGTGGACATCTACAGTGTGGAAACCAAGCAATTCGCTTGTCAGATCGAGCGATACATCAGTGTATCCGTCAGTAGAATAGAAGACTCTCAGATACAGTGTCTGGTCGGCATCTCCATCGATACCTATCAAATTGCGTCCGGCTGTAAACCATTCTCTATCTTGTTCTTTTACAAAGTCGTAATTTACGGATGTGCTGCTTACCGATCCAGGCCTTACCCTTCCGTCGGCCGGTGGGAAAGCATCATTGATATCGCGGGAAGAAGTTATACCGTCCACACTTCCTTCGAGTCTTTCGAGCACATTGAAATTATCGTTTATAAACCTGACCTGGATTATCAATTGCCGGGTTTGCTGTCTCATGGGTAGTACAATGGTCTGAAAATCTATATTATCATCTACCACTGCCGTTGTTTCGCCCCCGGCAAACGTTATTGGCTCTTTGACAGTTCCGTCTTCGTTCGTTGCTACGGAAATTACCTGTCCGTTAACGCTTATATCGGGTGTCGGCTCCCAGCCTACTATATTATACGGCCCCGCGAGTAAATCGACATCGGTACCATACCGGTCTGATTGAAGATCGATTTCGGTTCCATTACTTGAGATAACAGAAATATCGATGGGGCCCTGATCACTTCTCGGCTGGGTATTTATCCATTCCAACACGATTTTTAAATTACGGTAACATTCTGTTAAATCTATGTCTTCGCGGATACATGAGGACAATAGCATACATAATAGAATGCTGAAACCAAGCTGATATTTTTTCATACAAGATTTTCTGTGTAGTTTGTACTTCTTTATATATTTAAAACAACCTTAAAATTACCTCTGTCTATTATTAAAATAACCTTATAGTTTGTGTTTATTCAAAAAAAATGAATTATAGTTATTTTGATATTTATAACATCAAATTTTATTATTTGTTCGTCTTTATTAATATTGAATCTTTTTTTAATTTAAAAACAATCTAAATAAACAACTATACTTCAACACATTAAACAATAGATTTCTATGTGAAACAATTCTTTCTTTTCATTATAAGAAGTAATTTTAACTGATATATTTATTAATAAGTGTAAACAATGATGCATGATTTATGTTATTTAAAATAAAGAATTACAACCGGTATCGGTTTTGTGAGAAAGAATAACAAATACAATAAATTTTACAAAATGACAAGAGGAATATTTTTAATCTGTTTGTTAGCAATAACATTATCAGGTTACTCTCAGCACGTAGGAATTAAAAACAATCTTATTTACGATGCTACACTTACTCCTAATTTAGGATTAGAAATAGCTTTGGGCAAAAAGACAACACTGGATGTAAATGTCGGGTATAATCCCTTTACGTTTGACGATGGGAAAAAATTCAAGCATTGGCTCGTTCAGCCTGAATTGCGGTGGTGGATATGCGAAAGCTTTAACAGGGCTTATTGGGGTATCCATGCTCACGGCGGGGAATTCGATGTAGCGGGAGACCACCTTCCATTTGGAGTCTTTCCCAATCTGAAAGGTCACCGTTACGAAGGGTATTTTTACGGGGGCGGACTCAGTTTCGGTTACCAGTGGCCTTTGGGTAACAGATGGAATATCGAGGCTTCACTCGGTGCCGGATACACTCGTATTCATTACGAGAAATACAAATGCCAGGATTGTGGTCCTTTAGAAAAAGAGGATAATTACAATTATTGGGGAGTTACGAAAGCTTCAATCTCATTTATTTACTTCATCTTCTAAATTCAGCAACAATGAAAAGAATTTTATTATATATTACTTTATCAGTATTGGTTTTCCCTGTTATGAACTCACAAAACACGGAAAGACAAATACGTTTCGATCAGCCGGTTGTTAGGACCATAGATAGTAATACAATCATTAATTTCAATATCATTCTCGATAATCTGGATATGAGAACGGTCGAAATGATTACACTTACTCCTGTTATCCGATCCAATGAAAGCCAAATGTCAAGGGACTTCACCGCGGTAGTTATCGTTGGTGGAAACCGGGAAAAGATGCTGAAACGCTCTATTAATTTCAATATGTTTCAGTTTGAAAAGGAACCCCGGATGATAATTGAACATCCGAAAAATAAAAAACAAAGCATTCCTGTAGAACTTAGCATCCCTTATAATGAAGATTTAAGAAATGCAGAACTTTACATCGATCAAAAGATAAATGGATGCGCATGCAGTGATGAAGGTACTTCACGGCTTTTAGTACAAAGTCCGCTTTTACCTCCAGTATATAATCCTGTGTTTAATATATGTTATATTACCCCACCGGTAGAAGAAGTAAAAATGCGAAGCGAAAAATATACCGCATACTTAAACTTTAAGGTCGGAAAATACGATCTGCTGTACGATTTTGGAAATAATGCAAGAATACTGAAAGAAGTAGACGAAATTATATCTAGTATAAAAAATGATGCCAACCTAAGGATAACCGAATTTCAGATAACAGGTTATGCTTCCCCCGAAGGTAACTACGATAGTAATATGAAACTGTCTGAAAACAGAGCGTATGCTTTTTTTAATTATCTGGAAGAAAAATACGGAATTGACCGCAGTATACTCAAAACCGATTGGAAAGGAGAAGACTGGGACGGATTACGCAAGATAGTAGATAGTTCATATATAGAAAATAAAAATGAAATTATCAGCATTATAGATAACGAATATGATATTGCAACCCGGAAGAATAAGTTGAGGAACTTAGCGGGAGGAAGTACCTACAGAAATCTTTTGAACCAATATTATCCTTCTTTACGAAGAAATGAATATACGATATCTTATGTGGCAAGACCATTTTCTGTCGATGAAGCTAAAACTACCATACGGACAAAGCCTCAGTATTTAAGCCAGAATGAAATGTTCTTAGTTGCTAACACATATCCTAAAAACAGCAGAGAGTTCAAAGAAACATTTGATATTATAGCAAGATATTATCCGGATAATAACATTGTAAAAGCGAATATGGCTGCAATCGAACTGGAATATAATAATTGGGATGAAGCAATCAGACAGCTAGAAGCTATAAATGATAATTCAGCCGAAAAGTGGAATAATCTGGGATATGCTTATTTCCAAAAAGGAGATTATACGAAAGCCAGAGATTATTTCAACAGGGCTTACCAGATGGGATTGGATTGCGCCGCCAATAATATTGCAGAGCTTCAGAAGTGGGAAAATACTTTCTCGGAGTAATATAATTAAGAAATTAGAAAATCAAATTTATTTGTCAAAAGGCCGCTTTAGCAATAAGGCGGCCTTTTGATCATACATGCATACAATATAATAAGGAGTATAGCATATTAATATTAATTGGCAGAAAATTTGTCTATTGAATCTTTTGTTTCTATTCAAAAAATGTGAATCTTTGCATCCAGATTTTGGTGTCGTTATTCGTAATCACGGATAAATGAGTAAAAGGGAATCAGGTGAGAATCCTGAACAGACCCGCTGCTGTAAGCTCTTTGATAGTTTTACGCAATACTCACACCACTAAGGCCATCCTCAATTCCAGCAAAGGAAGGAAATGTTTCTCCTCTTAGGGGAGATTAAGAGGGGCTTTGGGAAGGTAGTGTAAAACAGAGTAAGTCAGAAAACCTGCCAAAATTGTATTAGTTAGAAAGCTCGAGGTTTAGGCTTAAAAACTTATTCTAAGCAAAATATCATTTTGTAACGTTTTAACCCTATACTAAAAGCATCTGTTATTCACTCTATAAGTGGGTTTTTAGGATGTTGAAAACTGTTTGGTTCGTATCACTTGGGCCGGGAGACCCTGAAC
>DQAM01000538.1 GCA_003523545.1 Dysgonomonas sp. | reverse complement strand
CTAAAAGTCCTGAGTGACCGGCTTGAAGGTATACAAACAATCAAAAACAAAAAGATGCGGAATACCGAACAACTGATACAAGTATCGGGAGCCGATGAAAATTCCACGTTTGTATGGGCAGACAGCACCGGGTATTTTTCAATTGAACCCGACCTTCTTGATCAACTCCGGGGAGGATATATATACCTGAAACCCATGTTGACTAAAGACAAAGGACCAAAGTTGAATATTAAAGACCCGTTCACCGATATTAACGATATCCGTAAAAATAAAAAGCGGTATCATCCATTTATAGATGCCGGTAGGATAAGCTCTAAGCTACTCGAAAGAGAGCCTCTGATAAACCAGTTCGGAGCGGTACTTCTGGATGAAGTAAGTGTAACAGCGAAATCAGTCAGACCTTTCCGGGACAAGTTTATGGGACGTCTGGATAGTTTGGCACAAAGAGATTATGGACCGTATGTATGTGAACACGGGCATCTGGAAAATTACCGGGAAGGTTACACTGTCCATCACGACCCCCGCTATTGTCCTTGTCCGGAAGAACCGAAAGAAAGAAATCCTCCTGTAATTGGTAAAGCTTATCGTTTAATCAAACCAAAGTATCATGGGCAGAAAGGAGGATATTGTTGGTTTACGGTTGAACATGAAATGACAATAATTTACCAAGGACCTGAGTATACAGATGAAGAACTGCTGAAAATGAACAATCTCTGGCGAACAAAAGGATATTATGGTGCCCGCGAATTTTATATGCCTGATGACATAGAGATGTTATCGTCTTTGCCCGATGTTCGCAACACACTGCTTTGGGACCCCCTTGTGATTACAGATGAGAAAGGAGAGGCATCATTATCTTTCCGTTGTTCTGATATCAATACCGGGTTTGTAGGGCGTATCGAAGGTTTGGCAGACGACGGCTTATTAGGAGTGGCGGAATGTGAATTCAGGGTGATGAGACAATTACAGTAGGAAAATAATCCGGTAAGTAAAACACTTGTAAATACTCAAAGAACAATGAACCTCACAAATATTTATAATAACGCGACTGACTCCAATAAACATTTTTTCTGTTTTTATAGATGGTGCGTGCCATCAGATAGATTGTTTGTATTTCTTTTTACCCACAATAAATTATCCGGTTTTTTCGTTTTTTATACACAAACTGTTGTGTATATTTAAATTATTTTTACTTTTGTATAAAAAACTTTATAAAATATATTTTTATAAAACAAATTAAATATTATTGTTAATTCTTAATGCTCATGAAGAAAATCTTTCTACACATTTTTCTATTTACTACAAGTTTGCTATTCGTCTCGTGTAACGAAGAAGTTATCGATTCTGTCGATAATGTGGAAGCAACAGCGTACGACGACCCTTATTTTGTGGATAGTAGGTATGCACAGGCAGCGGCATCTATGGTAACATTTCCGGTAGATAGTGGAGGTACACGCAGTATATTGTCCAAAGAATACCGCGAAATCAAACAGATTATCCCTTTCGGAAAAAGTGATAAGCCCTCTTTTTACATAGTTAATTACAAAAACGATGGAGGATTCCTGATCTTAGCTGCCGATAAAAGGGTAAATCCTCTGCTGGCATTTTCCTATACAGGAAATTTTATAGTGGACTACACGGAGATGCCCTCTTCTCTGGTAGACTGGATGCAGGAATCTCATGAAGGGATAGAAGACCTGAGAAAAAACGGAATTCCGGATTCGTTACAATCCAGACTGCGCTGGGGTGGAGATTACGATCCCAGTTGGAACCTGTGCGAGATGCAGGATATTCTGGGGCCAAATCCTGAACTGTGTGGTGAATATGATCCCTGCGAACAAATAGCAGAGTGGAAAACCTCGTTACTGAAAACAGAGTGGCATCAAGGTAGCCCTTATAATAGTGCATTAGATGATTGCGGATGTACCGGTTCCGATTTATATGGAAGACCTCCTGCCGGTTGTGTAGCTATCGCAACTGCCCAGGTGATGCGATATTATGAATATCCTAAAGGGTATGATTATTTTTATACCTCTGAACAAGCTCGGTTGGTAAAAGATGTAGGAGAAGCGTTAAATACTTCCTATAAATGCAGTGGTTCGGGTTCTTATCCAGATAGGATTCCCAATGTCCTAAAAAATATTTTTGGATATAGTTCAGCAAATCATAAAAACGGCTTTGATAGTAGCTTAGTCGTAAGTCAGTTGAGAAATAATAGGCCTGTCATACTAGCGGGAAGTAAAAGTACTACTTGGAGTTTTATCGGTATTCATGGAGATGGACATGTATGGGTTTGTGACGGATACCGCACTCTTGAGAATTGCCACGCCAGAGCTTTATATTTCCATATGAATTGGGGATGGGGTGCTGGTTGGAATAATTTATATTTGGGAGTAGGAGAATGGTGGAAATCACCTAATGGAGCATATAGTAAAAATCAACAAATGGTATATAATATTGTACCTTAAAATGGTAAACTTATGAAGACAAAAATAGTATTTATACTGTCATTTATTATGCTATTAGCGTGTAATGATGAGGAAGAAAGTTATGAAGTTGTGGAAAAAGCCCAAGTTTTCCAAATTGTAGACAGTAACGGGCAAGATTTATTGAATCCGGAAAGGGAGGACAAGATTGATTATGATAAAATAAGGTTGTATTATTTGGTAAATGATAAAAAAACAGATGCTTATGAGTATTGGAAGAAGAGATTACCGCATGCTTTATTCGGATATTCTTTTGCATTGGATGTTTATACTGTTGAAAAAGAAGA
>DQAM01000536.1 GCA_003523545.1 Dysgonomonas sp. | reverse complement strand
TATCATTGGCTCCTGGTTTCTGCTGCATATCTTCTCCGGTAACATCACCATAGTAAGTATAACGCGCGCCATAATACTGGTAATTACGCATTAGATCATAAATACCGTTCAATGCATATTGTGCATCTGTTACGCTTTTTATACTTGTAGAACTTTCACCTTTATCGCTCGGTTGAATATCGTCGAGCCATCCGTTTCCACAGGCAGCAAAAAAAAGACTTGCTACAATGGAAAATAAAATAACTGTATGTTTCATATCTTTATGTACTTATTAATTTAAAATTTAATATCAAGCCCGAAAGTCAATGTCTTTAGTTTGGGAGAATCAAAATAAACATATCCGTTACGAGGTATTTCAGGATCGTAATCATCATATGCTGCGAAAGTCAATAGGTTTACCGCAGAAAAATATGCCCGGACGTTTTCAAGCTTGACCTGTCTGCTGATATTCTTTGGTATGGATATACCAACTGTCAGGTTTTTAAGCCGCATGTGATCTGTAGAATGTACATTTCTCGAATTTCTCACGCTGCTCATATCATATTTATTACCTACAACAAACATTTCATATCTGGTATGATCTCCCGGCTTCTGCCATCTGTCTTTATAATATTTCTGAATATTGTCTTTCGTATTCTTTCCTCCGGTTGCCAACTTACTCGCACCTGCATCATACGAGTAACCTCCTAATGTAAAAGTCCATGTAAAACTCAAATCGATTATCTTATATCTGAAAGTGTTTGACCAACCTCCACTTAGTGTAGGATCCGGACCTTTGTACATTATATATTCAGCTTTGGACGAATCTGTTGTTTTTTCTCTCGCATTTTCTCCGTCACCGTTGATATAGAACTCAGGAATTCCAGTTTCAGGATTTATTCCGGCAAACTCTTTTACATAATACATGTTGAACGGATGTCCGATTTCACGTATAAATATGCTTTCCTTCAATATTGTTTGTTCTCCATCGAACTTGGTTATTTTATTTTTATTGTGTCCGAAATTAAGGCTCGAATTCCACATGAAATCTTTGTTTCTAATAATCTCGGCACTTATGTCGATATCGATCCCGTTATTTTCCATTTCTCCTATATTTGTCATATAACTCCCAAATCCGGTAGTCAAAGATATAGGTAAATCCATCAGTAGATCTTTGGTTTTCCGATTATAGTATTCAACAGAGAAGTTGATACGGTCTATCAATCTGAAATCAAGTCCCACATTGAAATTATAATTCTTTTCCCATTTCAGGTTTTTATCACCTATCTGCATTTCTCTAAATCCGGGTTTTCCATCGTATTTATATCCATAACCCACCAGATCCATATATGGAAAATATCCGTAATTAGACCCATAAGAAGGAAGGGCACCATTTGTACCATAGGACGCTCTTAAACGGGTTTCGGATAATACCGGCTGCAACGGTTCCATAAATGTTTCGTCTCCTATCCGCCATGCACCCGATACAGACCAGAATGTTCCCCAGCGGCTGTCTTTATGGAAACGTGAACTTCCATCCATACGTACACTTCCACCTATAAAGTATTTATTATCCATATTGTAATTGGCACGTCCCAGATAGGATACCATTCTCCATTGATCGATCTTACCCGATACCTGCTGGTTGGCTGCACCGTTATCCAATATATGCTTGTCTTCATCTGTAGCCGGAAAATCTTCGATATTCCCTTCAATCAGATCTCTTTTGTAATCGTTTATTTCATATCCTACCAAAACATCCAGGTTGTGCCTTTTATTGAATGTTTTCATATACGTTAAATTATTCTTCCAGACTAATTGGTCATATTGAGTAGCTCTGGAATTTAAAACACCATTTTTGGATTCTCCGTCCGAAGTCCGGGGATCTGTCCATGAATTATACCGGGTATTGGTATGGTCGAGACTAAATGTACTGTTAAATAACAATTCTTTAATAGGACTGTAATTTAAAAATACAGTATTGAAGGCACGGTCAACCTTCTCTCTTTTGTAGCTGTATAATGAAGTCGCTTTAGGATTACGCTTTCCATTCGACAAAAGCTTTGTATTGAATGTACCGTCCTCATTATATACTGGATCTGATCCTGATACTTTATGGCGGGACGAATATATTGGAGATGTATATGTTCCGCCCTCGGAATTTACATCCTGCTGAATAGTTGAATACAGGATATTGGCACCAAGTTGTATTTGGTTATTCATTTGATACTTAACATTAAGACGGCCCGATATGCGTTCAAAGTCTGATTGATAGGACAATCCGGTCTGATTGGTATATGCAAGAGAAGTAAAATAAGAGAATTTACTGTCACCACCTGACGCAGAAAAGTCTACATTTCGGAAAGGAGAATTTTTCCTGAACAACACTTTTTTCCAATCAGTGTATCCGCTCCATGGTTCAGGTGCATATTGATCGATATATTTATCTACATGCTTTTGTATTTCGGCCTCATCTGTTACTTTATTATAATATATAGCCTGATTCCTCAAACCCTCAATAAACATTTCACGTCTTTCGGCTCCACTCATAGTTTCC
>DQAM01000407.1 GCA_003523545.1 Dysgonomonas sp. | reverse complement strand
AATTAATTTTTTGTAAAAGATATTCGTGTTTTTTTTGATGATACTCTATCTATATGATACCTAGTCTATTTTATACGTTGTTTTAGAGGGGTTTGTGTTTTTTTTGCAAATCAAGCATAAAAACAATCTGTTAAAATACATTAAAAAATATTTTTGAATTATGTTTATAGTCATAGAAAAAAGATTGCATATAGTATTGAATTAATGCTTTTTTGTATAAAAAGAATATACTTTAAGTATTATTTTTTTATTTTTGGACTCAAATTTGTTTATAAATGTTAGCAAGATGCTTTATTCCTGAATTTGTGATAGTAAGTTATAAAATAAAATTAATTACTAAATTTGCCCCAGCCTAATTAAAATAACCAAAATAAGAAGCAGGTAAGTTATAATCTTTCATGCAATTTATAAAGAAAAAATATCAGACCAAATACAGCTTATGTGTGCATTTTTTAGTTGAAAATTTGCACATTAGCTCTATTTTGTTAGAGAGAGAGAAGCGTAACTTACAAACAACATTATACAGATACTCAGGCGGGATTTTTACAATCTCGTCCGGGTATCTTTTTTTATATCAAGCATGAATAATGTTAACTCTAATTTAACTTAAATGTGATGCCTATGTAATAACCTCTAAAATGAAAAATCAAACTTTTTCAAAGTGGAAGCTGATTTCCGCGAAATAGAAAAAAATCCTCTAAAAAATTATGTAAACTAACAAAAAAATCAATCTATGGCTATTAAGAAAAATTTTTTTTGTTTGCTGGTTGCAGCTTCATTCCTTATGAGTGGAGCCGCATATGCATCTGATAAACCGGGAGCTCCGGAAATCAAGGATGTGCAACAGCAAAGACAAATTACCGGAATTGTTAAGGATTCTAATGGAGAGCCTTTAGCGGGTGTAAGTATCCGGATTAAAGGTACAACTACCGGAACCATGACCGGTATCGATGGAGACTATTCAATCAATGTGCCTAATGCGCAGGCAGTGCTTACTTTTAGTTTCCTCGGATACACTACACAGGAGATTACTGTAGGTAACCAGGCTCAGATCGACGTAACACTGGCAGATGATGCCGTAGCTATCGGCGAAGTGGTTGTAACCGCTCTTGGTATCAAGCGTGAGAAAAAAGCACTTGGATACTCAGTAAGTAGTGTAAGCGGAGATGATCTGACTAAAGCAGGAACTCCTTTGAATGCAATGTCATCTCTTTATGGTAAGGCTGCCGGTTTACAGATCGGTTCTACAGCCGGTGGACCAACAGGGGGTATGAATATCAAGATTCGTAATGCTGTGTCTTTAAATGAGAGTTCAAGCACTCGTCCTTTGATGGTTGTAGACGGAATTCCAATTAAAGATGATAATACGGATAGCAACCAACGAGCTCTTAAAGGTGGAGGCGACCGTGGTACCGGTATTAATGACATTAATGCCGATGATATAGAATCGATCGAAATACTGAAAGGCGCTAAAGCTGCCGTTCTTTACGGATCTGAAGGTGCAAACGGTGTACTTTTGATTACCACAAAAAGTGGAAGGTCTAAAAGAGGACTTGGAATTGATTTCAGTGCTAACTATGCGGTAGTGAAAGCCGCTTATGGGCCAGAATACCAAAATGAATATGGTACAGGTAATAGCCCGGGTACTTCACAATATCAAAATCTCTCTAAAGACGGATTTTATACAAACAGCGAAGGAAAGGAGATTTTCTGGCCAAGTACTTACCTGAATTTCGGTCCTAGAATGGATGGCAGAGATATAATTTCCTGGGATGGTACAGTTCAACAATACAGAGCTTACAAAGATAACTATAATGATTTGTATAGGACAGGCGGACAGACCGCAGTAAATCTTGCTATCAGTAACAGTGGAGATCTTGGTTCTTTCCGTGTAGGCTACAACTTCAAAGACTACCAAAGCATCATGCTGAATGCTTCAAATTATAGCCATACATTCTCTTTTAATGGAGACCTTAAGGCTAATGATTTTATTAAGATTAAAGCGAGTACGTCTTTTACTCAGAACAGAGATAAAAATGCACCCTATCGTATTCAGGATATTACGACAAAAGGACTGGGGCGTGATGTCGACATTAATCGTATGAAAGATTTGTATCTGGATGAAACCGGACACAATTATTTTGCAGAGACATCCCGTGCTTCAAACTTCCCAATGGGAGCATACGTCAGTGAATACTTATGGTCACAGAACCAGAATGAAAATGATTACAAACGTAATCACCTTATCCAGTCATTGTCTATGGATGTAAAATTCAATGACAATTTGTCTTGGGTATCACTTGGCGGTTTGGATTATACTATAATTGATAATGAAATCAAAGGACGTTTTACGAGACCTATTTCAGAAAACAGACTTCAGGGATATTATGGATTGAAGAGTCATAGGTTTGCCGTTTATTATGCTCAGTCGACATTTAATTTTGATTATGATATTGCCAGCAAATGGAATCTTTCGGGTTTTGTCGGTGGAGCTGTGAAACGTAATGTGATGGAAAAACAAGAGACGTATATTCAGGAAGAGTTTGCTGTTGAAAATTATTTTTCATTCACTAATACATCAAATCCTAATGGTGCAAGATCTGACAGAGAAAGAGGAAAAGACTTATTGTTAAGTGCATTTGCCTCAGCTCAATTGGCATACAATGATCAGGTTTACCTTGAAGTACAAGGACGTAATGACTGGTCTTCCATCTTGCCGTCAGAGAATAACAGTTATTTCTATCCGGGTGTAAGTTTGTCTTGGATTCTGTCCGAAACTCTCAGAAATGACCTGCCTAACGTTATCCAATTTGCGAAACTCAGAACATCCTGGGCAGACGTAGGCCGTCCCGGTCCGCGCTATTATGGTAATGTAAGCTTTAAAATGGAAAACTATGGAGGATTCCCAACTTTACAGATGCCCGACTACCTGCCTCCGGCAGATTTTCAGGAAGGAGGAAAAGGATTCCCTAAACCAAGTTTGAAACCGGAAAGAAAAAGAGAATTTGAAGTAGGTCTAGAAGCTTCATTCTTCCCTCAAAACCGTTTGTCTTTAGACTTTAGCTGGTATACAAGTAATACATACAATCAAATTGTAACCCTGCCTGTTCCTAAGTCTTCAGGAGTAAAAGAAGTTCGTTTAAATGCAGGAGATATCGGTGCTACAGGATTAGAATTAGCAATCAATTCAAAACCAATAATCACTAGAGACTTCCAATGGACATTAGGCGTCAACTTTGCTAACTATACCAATAAAATCAATGAACTGGATAAAGGTATTGACGAGCAAATCCTTTGGGGAGGTACAGGTGTGAACATTACAGCCCCTGAAGGTGGAAAATATGGTGAAATATGGGTAAGGCCTTATGCTGTTGATGATAAAAGCGGTAAGCGTTTGGTAGATGGAAACGGAACATGGTATCTGGATAAAACCAAATGGAAAAAAATTGGTAAAATCACTCCGGACGTAGTGGGTGGTGTTAATACCTCTCTTTCTTACAAAGGATTTACGCTTTCAGCTAATTTCGACTTCCAGTTCGGAGCCACTCTTATCTCTCAGACCAATATGTATCTGTTAGGTAACGGTACCGGCAAAAATTCATTGAAATACAGAGATGAAGCAAACGGCGGTCTACCTTATTATATGAAAACGGATGGTACTTTACATCAATTAAGTAGTCATGGCGATGCTGTCCCTGCCGATTCTCATTATCCATTTATCATGCATGATGGTATTGTAGTGGATGGGGTAAATGTTGATGGAACTCCTAATACAAAAATAATCCCTGCTCAAAACTATTATACAAGCACTTTCTGGAAATCTGATATGGAATTATCTGAGGATATGGTTTATAAGAGTGATTATTTTGCGCTGCGCCAGATTTCATTATCTTATGACATTCCTAAAGCGTTCTTGAGTAAAGCGAAGATACAGGCTGCGCGTCTAAGTGTATTTGCTAATAATGTGGCATATATATATAAAGATGTACCTAATACGACTCCTGAATCTAACTTAGGAACCAATAACTTTACTCAAACAAGTATTAACCCGGGTACAAGAACATTTGGAGTTGGTATAAATGTATCATTCTAATAATTTGCTAACCAAAAGATTAAAGACAAATGAAACAATATAAAAATAAATTATTCAAGTCTCTGTTGGGTACAGCTTTGTGCTTCTCGGCATTAGTCTGGGGTACATCCTGCGATCAGTTGGAGGATGAATTCTATAATCCGGATCAGGTGACAGAGGCAAAGCTGGATTTCTTTTTTACGGAAGCATTGAAAAAAGGACAATTATTTAGATTGGAATATGGACCTACTTATCATGCGAACCACACAATTACCCGCCAATTAGCATTAGGCAGCCATAGGAGCATGATATTTACACGTCATGGGAATACCAGTGCTGTTGAATACTGGACCACTTGGTCTGGAGGGGTATTCAATAATAATATATTCGAGAGGACCGGTGTTGATTTTACTGTGAATATCAATGGTATGCAGCTTCTTTACAATGATATGAGTGACGAAGATAAAGAAATATATAAAATCTTTATTTTGTGCAGCCGTATTGTAAAAGGTTATGCATTTCAGAGAGATACAGATTTGTTCGATGCTGTGCCTTATTTTGAGGCGGGCGGCGCTTTCGAACAAAAGTTCTATCCCAAGTATGATAGCCAGGAAGAAATATATACAGCTGTTCTGGCAGATCTTGAAGAAGCATCGAAAGAATTGGAGGCTATTATTGCTGCCGGAGGTTTATCTTCTGCTTCAGCACTTCTATTTAATCCTGCAGATATTTTAAATAGCGGTGATCTTGATAAATGGGTACGTTTCAGCAATTCTATCAGATTACGTATGGCTATGCGTCTTGTAAATGTTAAGCCGGAAGTTTCCCGTGAATTGGTTACGAAACTAATCACAGAGAATAGACTGGTGACTGAGGCACAGCATGAGATATTATTTAAAGAACGGGATCAGTCTACTAAAGCCGTAACTCAAGATGAATTCTTCCGGGGTTTCACTGAAACAGGACAAATGTTGGTTGGAACAGAATTTGTTTTAGATGATATATTACATGCAGATGCTGCAGATCCTATGGAAATGGATCCTCGTATCCATGTCTTATTTCAGTCAAACAGATATGGAGAATACGTAGGACACCCGATGAAGATGGATGACTACAGTTATTATAAGAAACATTGGGGATATTTGAGCGATGCTGATTTTAAAGCCAGAGTTGACTCTGTGGAGGTTGCTGATGATTTAAAGGCTCAAGACCCTCAAGCTGGTGACGGTAGTGGAGGAAACTGGTATATAAAACGTTTGGTTGCCAGATGGAATCGTAGTACATTCATGAATTACGATATGAGTTATCCTGTTATTTCTGCCAATGAGGTTAATTTGATTATAGCAGAAGCGTCTCTCAGATGGGGTATTGGTAATCAGGAAGAAGCTATCAGAAAAGCTATTGATACCTCCACAAGATATTATTACAATATCAATATGTCTAATAAATATAATGAGTCTAGCAGCCCAACTCTGGATTTCATTCAACCCGGATCAAAAGTTGATAAGCTGGATGAAGCTCATTTAAGTGCATATATCAATCATGCTCTGGCAGAATACAATAGCATGGACTTCAAAGGGAAGTTGAAATTTATTTTCCACCAGAAGTATATACATAATAATATCCTATATTATTATGAAACATTCAGTGAAGCACGTCGTGTCATTTATGATCTGGGAGAGATTCCGATTAGAATGAATCCTAATCATTATTGGTGGGAGAGATTACTTATTCCTGACACCGAAGACCAGACTAATACGGCAAACTTCGCTAAAGTTAAGGACCGTAATTATGTTAACAAGACAGTTTGGTGGTCTGGTAGAGATAAAGCCGCTATTAATCCGAATGCCTCTCCAGGCGTTAGTTTAGAGCTGCCTTATTAAAGAAACTTATATAAATAAAAAAGGATTCC
>DQAM01000457.1 GCA_003523545.1 Dysgonomonas sp. | reverse complement strand
CGCTCTTCCGATCTTCCGGTAATTTATATCTTTTTATTGTCGAGAGCTTACTTTCTAAATCGCTAAGAAGCTCATCTGTTAGTTTCGGCTGTATATTTAGTAACTTAAAATTTTGTGTTATGATTAGGCATTGTATCAAATCCGTTTCAACGAGAGAGTCGATAGGAGAAGTATTTACTCTCATCATTATTTCATTCATAAGAAGTAGAGTACACTCCTTCATGGCAAGTGTCCGATAAGGATATTTATGAGGATTTTCAGCTTTTAGACGCTGGTATAAATACAGAAACAAACCTGTTTTGCCGGCATTCAGGTCTAATGAATCATTTCTGTGAAATGTTACCAGTTTGTAAATAACATCATCTACATCCTCCAAGACATCATCTGAATTTATATCTACAAAATTGTTTTGTGCTATCCATTCAATAAACCATCCGACGCCTACGAGTCCATCACTAAATGATAAATTTTCCACGTCGAAGATATTCTTTAATACATATTCGAAGTGTGTAACTCCTATTTTGCGGTATTCTTGGGAATCGAGTTTCTTTGCTAATAAAAAAGATATTAGAGACAATCCGGCCCTTCCCGAATAAATTCCCAGATTTTTTGTATTATCATATGCGTTTATGATATTCTCCAACATAAGTACTGCTTATTTACAATTGATATACCAGATTTCCTTCTATCTCTATTACCTCTGGGAGGATCCCATTTCTATTAAAAATAGAAATCTCTGTGTTATGTCTGAGAGGAACTGTTTTTCCTTTATTTTCCTCCAGATAGTTATTGTCTAATATCACGGAAAATATCTGCCTGCCCAGTTTGTCCACTTTTACTGTTTTATAACGATATCTATTCTCTTTATAATTATTGGTTGACACATCCCTATAGATAGATTGTATCTGATTCCGAGATATAATAACATCGGGGGGAAATATCCATACAAATTGCATACTGCTACTATCAGGTAGTTCCTCATTATGGGTTATATGTACATTCTCCATTCCGTACCTGGCGAATATCTTATGTACAGTATTCACATCTTCTTTATTGAGTATGATTCTTACAGGAACTATAAAATAACGGTTGATGAAACGGCAAAATGTCAATAGATTAGAAAGGGTTTCTTTCGACGGGTTATTAACTGAAACGACAAACAATGTACCGGATAACACTGTTCTGCCTGCATCCAGCATTTTACGGTAATCTTTTATCATGTCTACGACCACCATACTGCAGGATCCTTCATCGATAAATGATAAATCGTCGTAGAAAGGAGGATGGGTCTGATACTTAGTTTTATCAAAAAAAGGTGTTTCCGTGCGGCAGCTTCCCGTATAGTGTAATATATTTACGGTCTCCCATACTTGTAGAGGACTATTAGCCCATGCAAAGTCTAACTGGCTGCTGGTGAGGAACTCTTTATTTTCTAGCAGCGCATTCCACCAAACTACCCACATATCAGCACACCATATCTGAAAATTCTCACTATTTTTTTCACTATCTTCATTTTGCCATTTTTTCAAAAAGGAGAATAGTTTTTCGGAATCTGATTCTACCTTTTTCCAAAATGTAAGCGTAGGTTTCTTTAATATATATTGTGCGCCTCCGGCATTATTGTCGTGAGATTGTACGACAAAAGGATCGACTCCGACAATCCTGCACATCTCAGAGAAAATCTCTTCTCCTGCATGGGTAATTATATAATTGCTGTCAAGATAAGATCGTGTATCGGAAGCATACCACGCATCATCCTGGAGGAGATTACTCCAGCAAGGTAATTCTCTGAAAACAATATCCGAATCATGATAAAAGATAGTTTCATTCTCCAGATAAGGGTATTTATTAAAGTGTTTGGCTATAATGTGGGGTCTAATTGAAGAGAAATATTCTTTTTGCACTCGGGTATCTTCATAAATAAAAAAAGACACACTTTTATTCTGTTCGATATAATCTCTGAAATGAGGATGTAGCCCTTTATAGGGATTATAAGCAATTAAAATATGGATATCTTCTTTATTTATTCCAACGGAAGAGAAGTTTATTATTTGTAGTTGTAATTGCCATAAGAAATATACTTCGTCTGGCTGTGCTGACAAGAATATCATGGTAGTTCTTTAAAGTCTAGTTATTCAAATTCCACTTATATGTTTGCAAGATAATCTTTTTTATTTATTAATCATTTATATTCTCTATTTTTTTATAAAAAAAATAATCGAACCAACGGGAACCTTTTAAATATCCATAGAAAAATCATGAAACCAGCTTTTGGGTAAAGGATCAAGAAAATAAGATATCTAACTCTTTATACTTTGCGGTTTATCATTTATTAGGTATTTCATTTTTTACTATTAATAGGACTGGGTGAGATTCCTAACTTTGGATTTAATTTAGCCTGCCCGACAAAACTTCTGAATAATTAAACCTTTAATTTAAATAATCTAAAACTAAATCCTCATCAACAATTACAAGGAATAAAGAAATAACCAATAAACTAGAAAGTCTATTGGTTATTCTCAAACATCTGAAGAGATATTATTCTATTCCTCCACCTAATGCCCTATAGAGATTAGAAGTAGCTTGCAATTGTTCCAGTTTATCGCTGACCTGGCTTAATTGTGCCTGTAATAAGCCCTGCTGAGCGGTTAGGACTTCCAGGTAATTTGCTTCTCCTGCTTTTTGCAGCTCTTGCGTATAATAGACGGCTTTTATTAGTGATTCGACCTGTACCTCCCTGTCATAATTCTTTTTTAAAGAAGATTCATACGTGTACAAAATATCCGAAACTTCCTGCCCTGCCGATAATACGGTTTGCTGGAATGTTAATAAAGCAATCTGCTGGTTAGACTTTGCTGCTTTATATTGAGTTATTAATTGCTTGCGGGCAAATATAGGCTGGGTCAGTCCTCCGGCTATACTTGCAAACAGGTTTTCGGGCTTAAAGAAATTGCTCAATCCATTCGTTGTCGAGTATCCTATTATCCCTGATGTAAGATTAATGGAGGGATAAAAACTTGCCTGTGCGGCATTTGTCAATTCGAAAGCCGAACGAAATTCCAATTCCGCCTGATTCACATCGGGACGTCTCGCCAGCATTTGGGCAGGAATCCCATGAGCTAATTTCAACGGCACGGATTGCTCTGCCATTGAAGTGCGTACTACTGCTTCTGGTTTCCGTCCCAGCATAGTGCAGATGGCGTTTTCGAGCTGCCGTATATTGCTTTCCAAATCGGGAACAGAAGCTTTTGTGCTGGCCAGAGTTGCCCGTGTTTGTTCTACAGCTGCGCCCGTTGTCATTCCTCCATCTTTAAGAGCCTGGGTCGTGATAAGGCTTTCTTCCATCAAGGAAATCATCTCTTTTGTCACCCTTAACTGTTCGTCCAAAGCTATCAGCGAATAATACGTGTTAGCCATACTGGATATCAAAGATGTTTGAATCAGATTTTTCCCGGCATAGCTGTTAAGCATCTGGGCGTATCTGGATCTCGATTGGCGGTTCAATTTTCCCCAGATATCCAGCTCCCAGCTGGCAACAAGACCTAAAGAATAACTTTCGGTATGATAAGCAAGATTATTCCTTTCTTTGGGTGTGCCTGTCAGCGGGTCGGCACTGCTCAATCGGGTTTGATTTACCTGTGCACTCAAAGCCAATTCGGGGAAATAAGCCGCACGGGCCTGTCCCAAATAAGCTTCGGCTTGTTTGATACGTTCCTGTGCAATCAGCATATCGAAATTATTGGACAATGCCTCGCCGATATAGGATTGAAGGTAAGGATCGGAGAAAAAATCTCTCCACGGAATATTTGCAATGGTGGTTGTATCGCCGGGGTTTTCATTCCTGAATAAGTTCTCGCTATCTATCTCAGGCGATTTATATGGATTCATTACCTGGCAGGAAGGTAATCCTATCAGAGCGATAAGCCCTGATAGAATAATTCCTTTTATATACTTATTTTTCATACTTATTTTTCTGTTAATTGTTGAGGATTATTAGAACGCGGGTCTTTTCCACTGAACCGTTCCTGTAAACTTTGAAATAATATATATAACGTTGGTATGACTAATATACCGATTACCGTACCTACAAACATACCACCTACTGCGCTGATACCGATAGACTGGTTTCCGATAGCTCCTGCACCGCTTGCAAACATCAATGGAAGCAATCCGCAGATGAAAGCGAACGACGTCATTAGTATCGGGCGAAGACGGGCAACAGCTCCGTTTATAGCAGCCTCTACAATACTTTGCCCCTGCTGACGGCGTTGGACAGCATACTCTACAATAAGGATTGCATTTTTAGCTAACAATCCGATAAGCATAATCATGGATATCTGGACATAAATATTATTTACAATACGCTGATGCAAGCCGAATATCATAAGAAATATACACA